>CAXQZJ010000080.1:0-9764 GCA_964228145.1 Alteromonadaceae bacterium
ACGCTTTCCGATAACAAAGCTATTACTCTACAATCAATTAACCGATATTCTATCTTATCTGAGTGAATTTGACACAATCCAGTTGAGGATGCCGCGATGAAAAAATGGATGCGATGCTTATTGCTTGTGCTGTTATGGCCCCTGTCGGCACTAGCTGTTGATGTCAAAGACACGGCGCCAGAGGTCTACGTTGTTAAAAAAGGTGATACCTTATGGGATATCTCCAGTATGTACCTGGACAAACCTTGGCTATGGCCGGAGCTGTGGCGTAACAATACTTACATTCAAAATCCCCATTTGATTTACCCGGGAGACGAGTTACGTTTGCGAATTTCTCAATCTGGTGAAGTTGAATTGGAATTAGTCAGAGACCCGGATAACGTAAAGCCAACCATCAAGTTATCACCGCAGGGTCGTAAGGTGCTCAAGCCCGAACCGGTTGCGACATTGCCCTGGTCAATGATTGGCGTGTTTGCCGATGATGGCTGGGTAATGGATGATGAATCCGTGCAGCAACTCCCCATTGTATTGGGAGATCCTGATGGCAGCGTACGTTTCGTTGAGGATGAATTGGTGTTAAGCCAACCGTTACAATCAGACGAAGATCTGGTGGTAGTACGTAAACAAGCGCCACTGTACGACATGACTGACCAACTGATCGGTTGGCAAATGCGTAAGGTCGCTGACGTCGAGCCAATTAAAAGCGACGCCACGACGACCGCCATATTGTCAATTACCGACTCTAAATTAGAAGCGAACCGAGGTGATCGGGTCATGCCTGCCATGCCCTTGTATCAGGATAAAGTACTCAGCTTAATTCCTGCTCGCCAACAGCGCGGCTTTGTGATCGGTAGCTTACAGGGCAATACATTAATGGGGATGTATGATGTCGTCGCTCTTGATTTGGGGCAGGGCGACGTCTTACCCGGAACGGTGATGGGGATTTATCGACAGGGGCCGTCTATTCAGGTTAGCGATTCGCCCAGCTATGAAGACGACGGGTCGAAAATGGATCGGTTGATGGCGAATCTGGGAGAAGATGTTCAGCAACCTGCGCTCAAAGTGGGTGAATTGGTGGTATTTAAGGTTTTCGAAAATAGCAGCTACGCTTTAATTACTAAAGCGAAAAAGTCTGTGATGCGCGGAGCAATTGTCGCGCAGCCGTAAGGAGGCGGCGTGGATGAAGAAAACCCTGAATACGAAGATTGGCTAGTATTAGCTAACGTTCCCGATTTTGGCCTCGCTAAATGGCATAAGCTGCTATCCAGGTATACGTGTCAGCAAGCACGGTGCTTGTCCGCAAAAGAGTTATCGGATATCGGCTTTTCCCACCAACAGATTAACGCCATCAAACAGCCGGATCAGCAAAAACTCGATGCCGTCAGGCGCTGGCTGGCCGCGGACCAGCAACACTCAATCATCACCTGGGACAGCCCGTTATACCCCAGTTCATTAAAGGAAATCGCGGCTCCTCCTCTGATTTTGTACGGCTATGGTAACACTAACATATTGGATAGGCTGCAACTGGCTGTGGTTGGAAGCCGACAGCCTTCGGAATATGGTCGGCGCCAGGCAATTGCATTTGCAGATTACCTCGCAGCCAATAACTGGGTGATCACCAGTGGCTTGGCCCTTGGTATTGATGGTGCGGCCCACCGCGGAGCGTTGAATGCCGGTGGGCAGACACTGGCGGTATTAGGGTCGGGAATTGATGTAATTTATCCGCGTCGTCACCGACAGCTAGCTGTTGATATCGTCAGCAATGGCGGTCTGATACTGTCAGAATATCCGCCGGGTATGCCTCCCAGCGCTCATCATTTTCCGCGCCGAAACCGAATAATCAGTGGCTTGGTTAAAGGGGTGATTGTAGTGGAGGCTGCGATTAAGAGTGGCTCGTTGATTACAGCGCGGTTGGCGCTGGAGCAAAACCGCGAGGTTTTTGCGATTCCTGGCAATATCCTCAACCCTCTAAGTCAGGGGGGCCACTTTCTGATCCGGCAGGGAGCGGTGCTAGTACAACACCCTCAAGAGGTAATTGATGAGTTTGTGACCGTGTCGAGCATCGTGGTTGAGGAAAAAAACAGCGACCGACAAAAAAATAAAGAGAATATCTTGGCAACCGATAGTTTGTTAGATAGTGTTGATTATGAAGTGACATCGGTAGACGATGTTGCTCAGCGCAGCCAGCTGGATATTCATGTTGTTACAGCAAGATTATTAGAATACGAGCTGCGTGGATTAGTAACCGCCGTACCAGGAGGTTACATAAAATTGAGGGGCTAAGACTATGTTTGATATCCTCATGTATCTGTTCGAAAACCTCATCCACGATGAGTCTGAGTTTCGGGTAGATCAGGACGAGCTCACAGAAGAACTGGTGCGCGCCGGTTTTCACCATGACGAAATTTATAAAGCCTTATCATGGCTTGAAAAACTTGCCGAGTTACAAGAAACAGACCAAAAACCGTATTTAGCCGGATTATCTACCACACCGGTCACGCGGATTTATACGCACCTTGAACAAATGCGCTTAGATACCGAATGCCAGGGCTTTTTATTATTTTTGCAGCAAATCAACGTGCTGGATGATTCGACCCGCGAGATGGTAATAGATAGGGTGATGGAAATCGAATCGCAGGAATTTGGTCTGGAAGACCTTAAGTGGGTTGTTCTGATGGTGCTGTTTAATGTGCCCGGCAAAGAAAATGCGTATGCACAAATGGAAGACTTGTTATTTGAAACGCCTACCGGGCCACTCCATTAACCTAAACTGATTGGCATTTAATGAGTAAAATTGACCACAGCTTGTTCGGTGCCGATCGCCATGCTTTGCAACAGGCATTTGGTGAATGCCCCGAATGCGCGGGTAGTTTGATTTTAAAGCGTGGGAAATCAGGTGCCTTCATCGGCTGTAGTCACTACCCTAAGTGTGTCTATAGTAAACCGCTACATGAGCACGAAGACAGTCTGGTGAAGCGTATTGATGGCTCACAGTGCCCAGCCTGCGGTGCGCAACTGGCGATAAAAAAAGGTCGCTACGGGCTGTTTATCGGCTGCAGTAACTTCCCTGATTGTCATCACATTGCCAGTATGCAGGAATCTGAGCCAGCGCAACAAACATTATCCTGTCCGGTTTGTGCTGAGGGTCAGTTAGTTAAACGCACCAGTAAGTACGGCAAGAACTTTTATGCCTGTAACGCCTATCCCAAGTGTAAATTCTTAATTAATCACAAACCTGTGGCAGGACAATGTCAACGTTGTGGTTTTGGGTTGCTTGAACAGCGGGGTGATAAGGTCAAGTGTGCCGACAAACGCTGCCAGCACACTCAATCCCATGAAATCAGCGATAGCGTTGATGGATAACCGGAAAAGCTTCAAGGCTTAACAGCGTCGCAATTTCACGCAGTTTTTCGTCCAAGTGTTGTGCAGAATCTGCAACCACATTGATATGACCCATCTTGCGGCCGGGTCGTTTCTGTTTACCATACCAGTGAACAAAGACTCCCTCGATTTGTCCAACTGCATCTGGCACGCTGTCCTCGCCGAGAATATTGATCATTGCGGTAGGTTGAGTTTGGTCGGTGGCGCCCAGTGGCAACCCGGCAACTGCGCGCAAATGATTGGCAAACTGACTGGTGGCAGCGCCTTGCTGAGTCCAATGTCCGGAATTGTGCACTCGCGGAGCAATCTCATTAACCAACAATGTCTCGTCAACCACAAAACATTCGACCGCTAACACGCCCACATAATTGAGGCTGGTGGCGATCTTAGCGAATAATTCTTCGGCTTGCTGTTGTAATGCCAACGGCGCATCTTGCTCTGCCAACGACAAGTGCAAGATACCTTGATGGTGAAGGTTTTCAGTTATCGGGTAACAAACAATGTCACCTTGATGATTGCGAGCCCCAATAACCGACACTTCGCGGCTAAAATTTACAAATGCTTCTGCGACTATGCCCTGTCGCTGATCACTGTTGGCTAAAAATGCTGTCACCTCAGCGAGCACAGGTGCGATGTCCTGTTCGGACATAATGCGCCATTGACCCTTACCATCGTAACCATCCAGAGCTGACTTCAGAACCAATGGCATGCCGAGGTTCTCCGCAACGGAACGGATTTCATCGGCTTGCTGGATTATCTGATAGGGTGCGTTAGCGACATTGGCTTTATCCAGACGCTGCTTCTCTATGCGACGGTCTCCGCCCGTTTGTATAGCACTGGCATCAGGAACGAGCTTGCCACTTTGTTGGCATGTGGCAAGAATGGCAGGTGGGATATGCTCGAATTCAGCGGTGATCACATCACATTGCTCAATAGCGCCAGCCAGTCCTTCAGAGAGTATCTCCTTGCTAATGGGATCTACCACCTTATCCGATGTCACGTCATAGGCACTGACAGTCAGGCCCAAGCCTGTCGACTCCTGCGCCATCATCATCGCAAGTTGTCCTGCACCCAATACCAGAATTTGCATGGTTAAGCTCCGCTCGGGTCGGGGTTATCAAGAATGTTGTCGGTTTGTTGCTGACGAAAGGCGTCAATCTTAGTCATTAACGCAGAATCGCTGGTAGCAAGTATTTGAGCTGCGAGTAAACCTGCATTCGCAGCACCCGGATCGCCGATGGCCAATGTCCCTACGGCAACGCCTTTGGGCATTTGGACAATAGATAATAACGAGTCCATACCTTTCAGGGCTTTTGACTGCACAGGCACACCCAGTACCGGTAAGCTGGTGAATGCCGCCGCCATGCCTGGTAAATGGGCTGCGCCGCCGGCACCTGCGATGATCACCTTCAGGCCACGTGATGCTGCATCACTGCAATAGTCAGCGAGTAATTGCGGGGTACGATGAGCAGATACCACTTTGGTTTCATAGTCGATGCCAAATTTATCCAGCATGGCTGCTGCGTGTTGCATAGTGGGCCAATCGGACTTTGAACCCATAATGATGCCGACTTTCATATTCAATCCCAATTTTTTGATAGTCTGAGCTGGAAAGCGCGCATTATAGCCGCAATTTTGCTCAGCTTTAAACCATTCGGGTAAGGGTAGGGAAGGCAAAAATGACAAAATATGCTAATCTCGCGCACCTGAACGATGGGAAGCTAAACCTGTGAATGACCAGATTGATCCAAAAACGCTAAGCTCAGTTTTTACCGAAGGTGGTGTGATTGCCTACCCGACCGAAGCCGTATTCGGGCTTGGTTGTGATCCAGATAACGAAATTGCGTTGCAAAAAATACTCGACCTTAAGCAGCGTCCCGCTAACAAAGGGTTGATTTTGGTCGCCGCAGATTATGCGCAATTGTTGCCATACGTGAATGATGCATTAATTCCCCAAGAGCGGCGCTTCGAGATTTTCTCACGTTGGCCCGGGCCGGTAACCTGGTTACTGCCTAAATCCGAGACGGTTTCGCCGTTGTTAAGTGGTGATTCAGACAAAATTGCGGTACGAGTGACGGCTTTCGAGCCTTTACGTTCTTTGTGCCGCCAATTGGGCAAGCCGATTGTATCGACCAGTGCCAATCCTGCGGGTCAGCAACCGGCTATGACGGCGGGACAAGTTGAAGATTATTTTAGCGGTACGCTGGACTGGATAGAGTCGGGCGATGTACAGGGAAATGCTCAACCCAGTCAAATCTTTGATGGCTTTACAGGCCAGCAACTCAGGTAAATACATGTCATATCCAGATATAAATCAAGTCATTGCGTTTTTCCACAAGCTGCAAGACAACATATGCCAAACATTAGAAATGGTTGATGGCAAAGGCAGCTTTGTTGAAGATAATTGGCAACGAGAGCAAGGCGGCGGTGGTCGCACCCGGGTGATGACGGACGGTACCGTCTTTGAACAGGGCGGGGTCAATTTTTCCCATGTGTTCGGCGACAGTATGCCAGCGTCGGCTACTGCTCACCGGCCAGAATTAGCTGGCCGCAGTTTTCAGGCATGCGGAGTTTCGCTCGTGATGCATCCGCGCAACCCTCATGTCCCCACCTCCCATGCAAATGTGCGTTTTTTTATTGCTGAAAAAGACGGAGAAGAGCCAATCTGGTGGTTTGGTGGTGGGTTTGATTTGACGCCTTTTTATCCGTTCGTCGAGGATGTCAAACACTGGCATCAAGTGGCCAGAGACGTTTGCTTACCCTTTGGTGAGCAAGTGTATCCAAAGTACAAGAATTGGTGCGATGACTACTTCTTCTTAAAACACCGGAATGAAACCCGAGGGGTAGGTGGGCTGTTTTTCGATGACTTGAATCATTGGCCATTTGAACAATGTTTCGCGTTTACTCAAGCGGTGGGTAATGCCTATCTGGACGCTTATGTACCTATTGTTGAGAGGCGTAAGCAAACAAGCTACAGCGATGCCCAGCGACAATTCCAGTTATATCGCCGGGGTCGTTATGTGGAATTTAACTTAGTGTATGACAGAGGGACCTTGTTTGGGCTGCAAACTGGAGGACGTACAGAGTCGATACTGATGTCGATGCCTCCCCTTGCCCGATGGGAATATGACTTTAAACCTCAACCCGGAAGTCCGGAGCATCAGCTGTATGCAGAATATCTGCGCCCGAGAAATTGGTTAGACGATTAACTACACGACGGTTTATTGCTTTGGATCAAGGATAAAGCACCTGCTCTGGCGATATCCTGTTGGCATCAAATCAACAGGAAGCAAAAGTAATGAAAAAACGATTAATCAGTGCAGTTATTGTGGGGCTTGCAAGTGTCGGTAATGCCTTAGCATATCAACCTGGCGACATGCTATTGCGAGCGGGTATCACCAATGTCAGTCCAAATGACAGCAGTTCAGCGGTTACGGTGGACACTGTTGGTAATGTCGGTATGAGTGCTGATGTTGACAGTAATACGCAACTGGGCCTGAACTTCGTTTATTTTTATGACAATCATTGGGCAATCGAAGTGCTGGCGGCGACCCCCTTTAGCCATGATGTAACCCTCGGTAACACTGATGATAACGCATTGGGATTGGGTGATGGCCTACTGGCTGAGGTAAAACATCTTCCTCCTACGGTCAGCGCTCTATATTATTTCATGGCGTCAGAAAGTGATTTCCAGCCTTATGTAGGATTGGGTGTTAATTACACCGTGTTTTTTGATGAAACCTTTACCGCTGCCAGAGCAGGACAGTCTTTTGATAACCTGAACTTAGATGCCTCTTTCGGTATTGCTGTGCAAGCTGGCTTCGATTACAAGCTGAATGACAACTGGCATATAAACGCCAGTGTACGGCATATTGATATTGACACAACAGCCACATTTGACGTGCTGAATTTACCAGCAGAAGTAGATGTGGAAATTGATCCTGTCGTCGTGTCTTTAACACTAGGTTACCGCTTTTAATTAAGTAACTGGATAAAAAGCCGGTAGAACAGCATCTATCGGCTTTTTTTATCTGTCTTAATTGGGTTACTCTTTTGCGCATTCGGTAATTGCGGTCTCATCTAATGAAACATTTCGCTGTATTTGGTCATCCTATTTCACACAGTAAGTCGCCTTTTATCCATCAAATGTTCGCTCAACAATGCGGCATTCAATTAAGTTATGAGGCGATAGATGCACCAGCGGATAAGTTCCATGGGCAATTAGCGAGCTTTTTTGCCAGCGGGGCAATGGGGGCTAATGTGACCATGCCTCTTAAAGAGCTGGCTTTTGAGTACGCGGATTACCACAGTGCAAGGGCGAGCGCTGCGGGAGCCGTGAACACCCTGATTAAAGATGGCGACAAGATTTGTGGAGATAACACAGACGGGCCAGGTCTTGTTCATGACTTAAAACGACTTAACATTCCTTTGGCTGGTCAGCGAGTCTTGCTTTTGGGGGCTGGCGGTGCGGCAAAAGGTGTGATTCTGCCTCTGCTAAATGAACAGCCGGAACGGCTGCACGTCGCAAATCGCACTGCTACGAAAGCCGAACATTTAACCGAGCTATTTGAAGATGCGCGATTAAGTGCGTCAGGATTGGATAATATCCGTGACCAGTTTGATGTTATCGTAAATGCATCCTCGGCCAGCCTTGGTGGTCAAGTGCCCGAAATATCGCCGGCTTTGATCAATGGCTGTGCGTGTTACGACATGATGTACGGTGCTGACCAGACCACATTTAATCGTTGGGCGGCACGACATGGCGCCGCATCTGTTTACGATGGCCTGGGCATGCTGGTAGCTCAAGCTGCCATCAGCTTTGAATGCTGGCATGGGATCATGCCTGAGACCGAAAGCGTCGTTAATCGTCTGCGCATGCAGTTAGCATCAAATTAAACGAGTGCTGCTCACAACAATGCCGTTTTGGTCTGCGTAAAGATAATCACCCGCACTAAAATCAATGCCGGCAAAACTTACCCTTTGATTTATATCACCCTGATCGCGTTTCTCAGTCTTCACGGGTATGGTATTCAGCGCACGCACACCAATGGTGAGTCGATTTATGATTTCGGCATCACGTATGCAGCCATTAATCACAAACCCTTGCCAGCCATTGGTGACTGCCTGTTCGCAAAGCATATCGCCAAGCAATGCTTTATTTAGTGACCCACCTCCATCAACAACTAAAACTTTTCCTTCGCCGGGTTGTGCCACCAACTCTTTAACTTTGGAGTTGTCCTCATCGCAACGTACGGTAACGACTTCACCATAAAATGCGGTCTTCATACCAAAATGCTTAAACACAGGTTGAGCAATCCTTAGTTGCTTATGGGCATCACATAAGTCGGGCGTGCTGACTGTGCTAACTTCGGTTATATATTCGTTTTTCAAGCGCACATAGTTGTCTGCTGATACACGCAGAAATTGCTTTTCGTCATCGTTCAAGGGGCGAGCCTGTTTCACCGGGCTGCCTACATAGAGATAACCGCTTTCCAACACTTTATTCGGTGGGACTAAACTCCCTGCACCAATAATCACGTCATCATTGATCACAGCGTTATCCATCACTATTGCCCCCATACCGACAAGGATACGGTTTCCCAAACGGCAACCATGGAGCATTACTTTATGCCCGATGGTGACATCTTCTCCGATAATTAAAGGGAACCCATCAGGGTTTGTCGTGGTTTTACGAGTAACATGCAGCACGGAGCCATCCTGAATATTAGTTCGTGCTCCCACTTTAATGCTATTTACGTCTCCACGGGCGGCAACTAACGGCCAGATACTGACATCTGGGCCAAGCGAAACATCGCCCACTATCATGGCGGACTCATCTATATAGGTCCTTTCGCCTCTTTGAGGATATTGATTTTTATAGCTTCTAATCGTCACTTTAATGCCTCCAGGGCCCTTATTAAGGTAAGAATTGTATCAAAAACGAGCCTTTTAGCTAAAAAGTAACCAAAAGAACATAAAACTGCAAAAAAACTTAAAAAAGGGGTTGCGCGCAAATCTGATATGCGTAGAATGCGCCGCACTTCGACGGGGACGGCAACGAACTGCAGACGAAGTTGAGATGTTAACAAAAACTTTTGAAAAAAGCGGTTGACATCAAAAACGGATAGCGTAGAATGCGCATCCCGCTTGAGGCAAGGCCTGAAGCGACGTTCTTTAACAATTTGCAACAAGACAATCTGTGTGGGCACTCATTAAGAGTGAACACCGAAAATTCAGAAATTCGATTTTAATTGAAGAGTTTGATCATGGCTCAGATTGAACGCTGGCGGCAGGCCTAACACATGCAAGTCGAACGGTAGCAGGAAGTGCTTGCACTTTGCTGACGAGTGGCGGACGGGTGAGTAATGCTTAGGGATCTGCCT
>CAXQZJ010000081.1:0-2256 GCA_964228145.1 Alteromonadaceae bacterium
GCAGCTGATATGCCGGAGGTGGCAATACCAGAAAGTTTGAAAAGCGAACTGGAAATTTATCAGGAGCTATTCAAAGATATGCCGGCTGATGTCCGGGAAAAGTTGGCTTACCATGCGCCAATTGATATGCGTCTGGTACAACAGATTGATCCCCGAAATCCAACTAAAATCCCACCTAAGCGCCAAGTGTGGATGCGTGCTGTAGAGCCGTTAAACAGTGATCTACAGGCACACCAACGACTATTGGCTTATGCGTCAGATTATTATTTTCTTGCCACCGCTATTCAGCCACACGGGCTTTCAATTATGGATAGAGATTTGCGTATGGCAACGATTGATCATGCAATGTGGTTCCATAAGCCTTTTGATTTTAATCAGTGGTTATTGTACTCAATGGAAAGCCCATTTGCGGATAATGCCAGAGCGTTAGTACGAGGTCAGGTATTCAACCAACAGGGTGAACTGATCGCTACCACGATGCAAGAAGGTGTAGTGAGAAACAAAAAGGATCAGGCATGATTTATCAATTGCAAGACAGCAAACCTGAGATAGCCGACGATGCCTTTGTTGCCCCGGGCAGTCATTTGATTGGTGACTTTACCATGGCGAAGGGCAGCAGTGTTTGGTTTAACGTGGTCGTGCGCGCAGATAACTCTCCGATCTATCTGGGAGTCGATAGTAATATTCAGGATGGCTCTGTATTACACAGTGACGAAGGTATACCGTTAAACATAGGGCAGGGCGTAACGGTCGGGCACAAAGTTATGCTTCATGGCTGCGAAATCGGTGACTTCAGCCTGATTGGTATCAATGCGGTTGTGCTGAACAAAGCAAAAATTGGTCGCTACTGCATTGTAGGTGCAAATGCCTTAGTGCCAGAGGGAATGGAGATTCCCGATTATTCTCTGGTGGTCGGTTCGCCAGCCAAAATAATCAAACAAGTAAGTGAAAAGCAGACGTCAATGCTGGAGGCCTCAGCACAGCACTACCGGCAAAACGCCGCCCGCTATCGGGCCTCATTGAAATCTCTGTAGCAGGCAAAAAAAACCCAGGCTCTAGTCCAGGTCCTGGGTTTAGGGGAATGGCTCATGTGTATGAGCCGTGCGCTAACTGTTGGTCATAAAATTCGATGACAGAATCTTATTGTAGAACAGATATGCACAAAAAATAAACAATTTGTTCAAGTTTTTTGCTGCTCAGACCAGTTCGGTTAACTTCTTGAAATTAATTGAAAAATATCGATAGGTCTGGAAACCGTCACAAAAACTTAACAGTTGTCCACAGAGTTACTCCCAATTTAACACTGCACCATTTTTGACCAATTCACGGGGTAGCTTGTTCTTGATTTTACCTTGCATGACTTTCCCTAACCCGATAACGCTGTCATTGGCGACTAACAGGACTTCTCCCTTAAGGCCGTTTGCGCTAATAGGAATATCACGCCCTTGAAAGAATAGTCGTGAATGGCTTTGTTCAAGTTCAATTGCATTGGGGGCATGTGTATCGCAAAAGGCGATAGCGGCGTCGTGGGTTAAACGAAAGCCATGCTTATGCACAGTTGCTAGTTTGACACCAATTCGCTGAAATTTAATGCAGTCTGCTAATGTCTGGATCTCGTTAGGAAACACCCACAGCGTGTCGTCTCGTTGAAATACTTGTTGCTGGCTAAGGGACAGGCCAAAATGCTGCAAATAACGTTCAAGTGCAGACCATTGTGTGTTGCTGATTGCAGTAAAGGGCCATTGGCCCTTTCGTTTCTTTATACCTGATACCTCTGTAGCAACGCGCTTTTTAATACAGGCTACGAAAAAGCCCTCGCTATCAAACACGTGGGGCCAGACATGTAAGAACCCGTCTGGCGTGACTAAAGTGTCGGCGCCTTCAAACAGTTCGCCTAAAGGAACGACTTCCAGTTGCGTTGGAAATCGCTTTAATGCTTCCTCGATTACTTGTTGATTTTCAAAATGGTTCAATGTGCAGGTGGAGTAAATCAGGATACCGTCGGGTTTAAGTGCGTGTATTGCACTGTCGATCAAGCCAGATTGGACTTGCTTGATTGATTGAATTTGGGTTTGGTCCCAATGTTCCAGGGCCATAGGATCCTTGCGGACTGTACCCTCACCACTACAGGGCGCGTCTAATAAAACGGCGTCAAATTTATGGTCACAATACTGGCCAAAGACCTGACCATCAAAATGGCTTAGCGCGACATTTGCTACACCGCAGCGTTGGATATTCGCCGCTAACACTTTCACC
>CAXQZJ010000082.1:0-9857 GCA_964228145.1 Alteromonadaceae bacterium
TTGAAGACTTCGTTGCAGCCTGGACCAAAGTGATGGAAAACGACCGCTTTGATCTTCACGGATAAGCAATAATTGAAAAGAAAAAGGGAGCAACGGTTGCTCCCTTTTTTATTACCTAATGTCCGCACACGTCTGCCATCAAATGGAGTTAGATTTGCATTTATTGTCGTCACCCTGAACTCGATTCAGGGTCCAGTACTAACCAACGAACTCGCCATAGTGTGTGCACAGCCCGACATGTTTGGATTAAGTCTGCACGGGGGATGTCTGGCTCGCAGTAAACACGTCTTTAATCGCCATAATAAGTTGTGGCGGGAATCCCGCCTTATACGCTGCAATACGTTTACGCAGTGCGCGTGGAACGCGCTGTTCGGTAAATACCGCATATTCGGCCAAATAAAACGACAACACCACATCAAAGGGCAAGCCGTACTCAAAGCACCAATCGTCCAACTGGCGCAGCAGTGTGTCACTGGCACCGGCCTTTCTGCACCCCTCCCTGTCAGCCAAATCAAGGCGTCTAAACAGGGCACCTATGCGATTAAGATAAGTTTGCTCGAAACCATCTGCACTTAATTCAATGCTTAATTTTGGCTTATCTGCATCCCATAGAGTTGGGATATCCATGTCAGACTCTTCCAACTCTTTAGCAAACATAGCCGTGCTCATACACATGGTTTGCTCTGTGTCGCTATGACTTGAACGTTTACAAAACATGGGCATATTAAGGTATGTCATCTGCTCTATCACATGGGTAGTCGCATTTCCCTCCACCTGATCCCCGGCTATATCCACCATTACCAAGCTGGTTTCATTGGTTAACAATTGCAGCTTTAGAGCCAAATCAGCGCTTTGTTCACCCTCTAGAGTGTAGTAGTGCTGCATGGCACCAATTTGCACTAATGCTTGTGCCCATTGTCCAGTTACCGTGTCGCATACCAACTCATCCGAACCATCAAATACTGCTTTCTCGCCCCGGGCCATGGTCGCTGTCTGTAGCGCTGGGTTTTGTGTTGTCGCATTCCATTGCCAATCGGCATTTAACCACTGTCCGAGCGCTTGCTGCGATGCATACCCCAGCGCATTGATTAAATCTGTCACCGAGGATTTAAACTCACCGTGAGGATTTACCATAAAGCAATGTCCGCCTGTCTCCCCACTCAAGCGCGCTAAAATATCCTCGTTGGCGCCCACACCCACACCAATACAATGAATATGCACGCGCTTTCTCGCAGCCATAATCGCAATTGCGGCAATTTCCTCTCTCTGCGTGTAAACATGTCCATCAGTGATAAGTAATACTTGTTGAGCGCAATCAGGTTGGTCAGGCAAGGCTTTCACCGTAGCTAATAGTGCAGGTATCACTTCGGTACCGCCCATATCTGCCTGCATGCTATCGATGTACTGACGCAGCCCGCGCTGCGCAGTACCCCGGACCTCAAACAGCGACGGTTTAAACATCGCATACTCACTACCAAACGAGGTTAAATTGAACATCGACGATGCCGGTAATTGCGTAACAACCTCATTCAGTGCGTCACGTAATAATGCAATGCTGTTGCCCATCATTGAACCAGACCGATCAGCCACTACGTGCAAATTAAATCGTTCAGGACCCTCTTCAGGCTGGGCAAGTGGCGGATAACCGAGATGGTAGGTCTGTCCTTGCCAGCAGCCTTTCATTATCGATGCGTCGGCTTGTGCGGCAAATTGAATAAAAACGTCCCGATCCAGCAAGCCACTGAATACCAGGTCCTCACCTTGCTCAACCAAACTGTGTGAACAGGCGCGCACCGAGTTACCGGTCAAACCACGAACACGCGCAGCGAACGGGTATCTGGCAAACAACGAATACTCAGGATCAATCATGTGATCACTGTTGCCATAACGTGGCGCTATATTTGTGGGCAAGCGATAGATAAGCTCTTTGCCCACGTTTACTGCGGTAAGCATTTGACCAATTTTGAGTCCTACCTGAAATGTTTCTCCCACGCCCAGATTGCCCATATTCAAGATGTACATGCCATCACCGGCCATCTCAATCAATACCGCCCGCTGCTTGTTCTCTAAGGCTGTTTCATATGTATCATTGGCAATTTGCTGTGCTTTGACTTGTGCCTCATACCGGCGACCGTCAATATCCACAGTGCAGTTCATCACGGCACAGATTCGGGGAAGGCTAAAGTGATAAATCGCCTCCACCGGCGAATCGCTGTGGTTGGTGTAACTCAGCGTATAATCGGTAATCGCCAAGATACCTTTTATTTCTACATCAATGGTGGCAGATAAATCATTGTTCATGGTCGCCTCCTTGCAAAGCAGTGACAGTGTCTGAAATGGTGGAATATAAGGTTCGTATTTGATCGTCAGAT
Organism: Alteromonadaceae bacterium; assembly: GCA_964228145.1. Classification (GTDB taxonomy): domain Bacteria; phylum Pseudomonadota; class Gammaproteobacteria; order Enterobacterales; family Alteromonadaceae; genus Pseudobowmanella. The sequence continues at coordinate 2,373 of CAXQZJ010000082.1, forward strand.
AAAGCGCATTGTGCGCGGTCAATATCCAGTGTAACGCCCGGCATCAAAGCCAAACGAGAAATGACACTGACAGGCTGGGCGGGTATACCAGCTGTTGCTGCTGTTCCAGTATTGCTAAGCAAGTCAGCAATGCGTGACAAGTTCAGCCCTGCCTCTTTGTATGCCTTGATCTGAAGTAGTTGTTCGACATGTTGTTCGGTGTACCGTGGTGTTTTTCGCGCACCGAAGGGCGGCTGAACCAACCCTTTTTGTATATAAAAGCGAATCGTCCGGGCCGCTAAGCCAGTCAATGCTTCCAGTTTATTAAGAGAATAATCCGCCATTTATTTAACACCTTTATTTAACACCAGTGATGTTATATACCATGACGATCAATTGATCAACTTATAATCAGTTTTTAAGTTCCCAAGGGTAAGCGGCATTAAGGCTTGTTACATTTACTGTTTGGCAATACCTGCTCAGCGGCGTAGTCTGGCATTGGTAGCGTTAAAGGAATAACTCATGAATAGGAAAATCACGGCGATTTTGGTCTTTGTCACTTGCCTCATCTCGAACACGCCGATAGCCGCACAGCAGCCCGTCGAGGCTATCCTGGATATTATTGACACTTATCGGGACCATCAGGCCTTTGACGGTGTAATCCTGGTTAGGCGGGGGGATGACAGGCTTTTTCATGATTATGTGGCCAGTGAGCCAGATTCGGAGCCTGAACTACCCATTCACACTTCACTGCCGGTGGCATCTCTGAGCAAACCACTAACCGCCACGGTGATACTCGCTCTGGCCCAGCAAAACAAGTTGGCGTTAACTGATACCCTGGATAACTATTTTCCGGAATTCCAATCAGACTCAGGTAAAGCCATTACGCTCGCCCACCTGCTTAGCCACCGTTCGGGCATTCCGAATCACTTTGAAATTGAAGGCTGGTTTAACCCCGCTTTCCACCAATCAACCAGCGATAAGCAATTCGTACAACTCATTGCCCGATTACCCCACCAGTTTTCACCTGATACTGACTACCAATATTCCAATCCTGGCTACTTCTTACTGGGCAAGGTAATCGAGCAAGTTACCGGGTTATCGTTGCAACAAGCGTTTCAGCAATTGCTGTTTAACCCAGCCAGGATGAGTAACAGTGAATGGATTTTCGAGATGCAGTCTGCGCCCGTTGATGCACTGATCTGGAAAGCAGGGGGAGGCTATAAAAATCAACCCAGCGGTGACATGCGCCTGTTCGGCGCAGGCGCCGCAATCGCTACCACCGCCGAAGATCTCGACAATTTTATTCATGCCCTGTTCGAAACCAATGCACTACTTAATTCCAAAACCAAAGCCACTATGTTCAATCCGGATAAACCCTTTAGCTGGCGCGTGCAATCGGCTCAGTTGACGGATCAACAAGCCATTACCTTGATTAACTACGACGGTAAATATCAGGGCTATAGTTCCTACTTACTGTACATTCCAGAACACAAAATTAATGTTGTTTTACTATCGCGCAACGGCACCAGCTTTCAACTAAAACAGCAGTTAGCGAGCGATTTAAGTGCAATATTACTCGGGCTTCCTGTGCCCGACAGAAGCAAGGACCCTGTCTTACAACTAGTCAACGCATTGGTTAGCGGAGACGTGCCCAATCAACTCAACAAAATTAAGGCGCAAGGGTTTGAACTTCAGCCTATGTCAGATATTGCCTATGAAATACTCTGGTCCGGCTTGGCTGATGAAGCTTTAGCCACATTCAGCATGATTGCTAAAACATATCCTGAAAACGAGGTCGCTCAACACAACATGCAGTTCGCCTGCCAGCATCGGTTAACGCAGGGAGCTAAGCAAAAAGCAACGCTTTGCAGCTTCGACTGACTGCTGTCAGGCCTGCAAAACATTAGAAAAACGCCGGTAACTACCGGCGCTTTGTGGGATTGTCGTGCAATAAGGCGGTTACGCTTCAATACCTTTTTTTCGCAGGTATTCTTCGTAGGTGCCGTGGAAGTCTTCCACTTTGTTGTCTTTTATAATCAGCAGGCGGGTGGCAATGGACTGTACAAATTCGCGGTCGTGACTGACGAACAGCAAGGTACCCGGGTATTGTTCCAACGCCATATTCAGCGCCTCAATGGACTCCATATCCATGTGGTTGGTGGGTTCATCCAGCATCAGAATATTGGGCTGTTTCATCATTAACTTGCCCAGTAACATGCGGCCTTGTTCACCGCCCGAAAGCACCTTCACTGATTTTTGAATGTCATTTTGGGAGAACAGCATACGCCCCAAAAAGCTGCGGATCGTTTGCTCGTCATCACCCGGACGACGCCATTGACTCATCCAGTCAAATAGGTTGATATCGTCGGCAAAGTCACTACTGTGATCTTGTGCGTAATAGCCGATATTGGCGTTTTCTGACCATTGGAATTCGCCGCTGTCTTGGCTAAGCTCCTGCTGTAACACCCTCAATAGCGTGGTCTTACCCACGCCGTTTTCACCTAATATGGCGACGCGCTCCCCCACTTCGACAGTAAGGTTTACACCACTGAATAGCGGGCCTTCATCAAAGCCTTTGCTGAGGTTTTCTACCACCAGCGCATTCCGGAACAGTTTCTTTTCCTGCTCAAAACGAATAAACGGCGACACCCGACTGGAAGCTTTCACGTCTTCCAGTTTGATTTTGTCGATTTGGCGCGCGCGGGAGGTAGCCTGCTTGGCCTTTGACGCGTTGGCGGAAAAACGCGCGACGAACTGTTGTAGCTCTTTTATCTGGGCCGTCTTCTTAGCGTTATCGTCCATCAAGCGCTGACGTGCCTGAGCTGCTGCCAGCATATACTCATCATAGTTACCCGGATAAACACGCAACTCCCCATAATCCAAATCAGCCATATGGGTACAAACCGAGTTAAGAAAGTGGCGGTCGTGTGAAATCACAATCATGGTACTTTTACGTTGGTTCAGCACATCCTCTAACCAGCGAATGGTATCAATATCCAGGTTGTTGGTTGGCTCATCGAGCAACAGAATATCCGGCTCTGAGAACAGGGCCTGAGCCAATAGCACACGTAATTTTAAGCCCGGTGCAAGTTCACTCATCAGCCCGTAATGCGCGTCCGTTTCAATACCCACGCCGAGCAGTAATTCGCCCGCTGCCGCATCGGCTTCGTAACCACCTAATTCGGCGAATTCAGTTTCTAAGTCCGCGACCCGCATACCGTCTTGTTCCGACATCTCTGGCAAACTGTAAATACGATCACGTTCTTCTTTGACCTTCCAAAGCTCTTCATGGCCCATGATGACGGTATCAATCACTGAGTACTGCTCAAAGCCAAACTGATCCTGGCGCAGCTTACCCAAGCGTTCTCCCACATCCAGGCTAACGTTACCGCTAGTCGGTGCCAGTTCACCGCCAAGAATTTTCATAAAGGTGGATTTACCGCAGCCGTTAGCGCCAATCAGACCATAGCGATTGCCGTTGCCAAATTTGACTGAGATATTTTCGAACAGAGGCTTAGCCCCAAATTGCATTGTGATATTGGCGGTGGTGATCATGGTATACCCTGTGAAACGCGAACTGGCGAAAAAATGGTCGCGGAGTCTATCATAAACTCACCTGCATGGCTGCAACGTTAGGTTGCTAGTAACCTAATTGTCATTTGATACCAATGAACTAACTAGTCCTGTCTTTATTCGGTTGCAACTCAAGAGTGAGAACGGTGTGCCAATTGTCGCCGCGCTGTTCACTGATAAGCTGGTGCCGTCCAGCATACTGCAATGCTAAACGGCGTTGCAGGTTGGCCAAGCCAAGACCGCCGGGATGAACCTGGACACCCTGCTCGGAAACTACCGGATTAACGCACTGCAAAGTCAGGCTGGTGCCATCAATACTCACAGCAAGGTCAATAAACGTGGGTTTACTGCTAGGCTCTGCGCCATGTTTTACGGCGTTTTCTAATGGCACAATCAACAACATCGGACTGATCATTAAGCCGTTGTCAGAATTGGGCCAGCTCAGCTTGAATTCACACCTCGACCCTAACCTAAGTTGTTGCAACGCAACATAATCCTGTAAGTATTGAAGCTCTTGAGTCAAACCAACCTGACTTCGTTGGCCCTGATATACGCTGTAGCGCAACATATCAGAAAGGCGTAACACACTCGGTGCAGCCTGATCCGATTTCGCCAGCGTCAGTGCGTATAAGCTATTTAAGGTATTAAACAAAAAATGTGGATTAATTTGCTGCTGTAGTAACTTAAGTTCAGTGCGGGTTTGCTGCTGTTTGGCTTCAAGTCGCAGGGCATCACTTTGTTGGCGTTCATAGGCCAGAATGACAGGCGTAGTCAGCACTAAGAACAGCGCCATCACGTGATAGTTATACATATTGAACAAGTTTCGGTCGCCACCTGCTGTCAGATTGGCGACATAGGCGGGTAAATCATTCAATGGCAATGAAATGAACAAGCCCACCAGCAAGGGCGTCGTCACTAAAATAAACAGTAAGCCCGCACTGATGAACACCACAATGCCAAATCTGCTTAACAGCTGGCGTATCAGCACATATCGGTTAAATAAGTACACCACTATGATCGCCAGCGCATAGATCAATAATTGCCATAGATAGTGAATAAACAGACCCAACTGTGCATTGATCTTAGTCACGTCAATGACAGGGTCGATTGGTTGGTTCAGCATAGGGTTGTCATGACTGGCTAGCACCGCCGCGACCAGTAATGCCCAACCTATGGCAAGCACAGCTACCATATTATCCAGCGACAACCACCCAAGCCAGCGACCAGAGGAGGTCTTATTCCGGGTATGCTTACCCAGCAATAACAAGGTACTCAGGCTGACCACACAAAGCAGTAACCAAAGTAACAGGCTCAACTGTTGCCATTGTTGGTAATTCACCGAGACAGACTGCATCAACAAGGTGACAGCGGGGTAAATTACAAATCCAGCGCACCAAACAACCATTGCCCGCTTGCCATGTAACCCCGCGACCAGCCAGTGGACGACCAACATCGGCAGGGTTTCAACCAGTAACTGTCCCTGAACTAACCCATAAACACTGGCAAGTCGTTGGTGCTGCTGCAAAAAATCGGTGTGTGCGCTAAACACCACCAAGGTGAGCAAGGGAATGACTGCAATCCAGCGAATTACCAATAAAGAAACCATAAGAATTTGCACAGCGAATTTTAGCCATTGTTACCTGCGCGGCTGCGTTTGGCAAAGTGTCCATGGTAAACACGAGCTTTTTGCTGACAAACAGCAAAATTCAACCGTTATCATCAACTCAGCCGTGTTTGTCACGCTAAACTCGCTTGCAGAAAAATAGTCCGTAGGCTGGCATGACGATCACATCCCACGGATTCTCCCATGCTGCAACTTCGCAATGTCACCAAACAATATGCCGATGGCACACTGGCGTTAAACGATATAACACTTTCATTTCAACCTGGCATGGTTGGCCTGCTCGGTCCAAATGGCGCAGGCAAGTCCAGCCTGATGCGAACCATCGCTGGATTACAACGTCCAGACAGCGGCGAGGTATTTTTCAACCACATTAATGTTCTCTCGCATCCTCAGCAATTAAGGGCTCAACTCGGATATTTACCTCAGTCATTTGGTGTTTATCCCAACATGAGTTGTCAGGCGCTGCTTGAGCATATAGCCGTGTATAAAGGCTTAAGCAAACGACAACGGCAACACCAGATCCGTGATTTATTGGCAATTACCCATTTAACCGAGCATGCCAAACGGCGAGTAAGCCAGTTTTCGGGGGGAATGCGCCAACGCTTTGGGATTGCTCAAGCCTTGCTGGGTGATCCGAAACTGATCATTATGGACGAGCCCACAGCCGGCTTGGACCCCGCAGAGCGACAGAGCCTCAACAAGTTGTTGGTTGAAATCAGCCAGCAGCGGCTATTACTGCTTTCCACCCATATCGTCGAAGATATTGAAAGTCTGTGCCAACAGGTGGCGATTATTCATCAGGGTAGCCTGGTTAACCGCGGCTCGGTAACCGAACTAATTCAGCCTATTGATCACCAGGTTTGGCAAAGTCAGGTATTGCCCAAGGGCGTTAAACCTCAGCAAATATTAAGTCAGACGTTTCAGCATGGCTTACCTTATTACCGGATTTTCTCGCCATCTTGCCCTCACCCTCAGGCACGGCAAATTCAAGCCAGCTTGCAAGATGCGTATTTCCACACAATAAACACTCAAGGAGCGCCGGCATGTTAATTAACGAATGGAGCTTTGTCTGGCGCCAACCGTTATGGTGGTTGGCTATCATCACACCCGCTGCGTTTGGCTTTGTGTTAAGTCATGGTTTAGCTGCGGTAAGTGACCAAGCTACGATCCAGTTTCAGCTGCAATTAATTACCCTAACCATGATGTCGATGCCGCTGGTTGCAGGAGCCACAGGCGTACTGGTGTTATTTCGCGACGCGCAATCTCAGATGGCGGAAATGATCCTCACCACACCCGTGAGCCCAACAAACAGATACTTAACCCGCGCACTGATGCTATTTATTTCTGTAACCCTGAGTGCACTGCTAAGCGCCGCGGTTATGTGGATAAACCAACCCGAACCATGGCCATTAATCAGTACCTTGTTGACATTTTTGCTGATCATCGCTGTGCCTTGCGCTTTAGTGCTGACCTGTATCATGCTGGCCTTGTTCCGATGCACAACAGCGCTGAGCAGCTATGTGATTATCGCCTTGCTGTGGATTGGCTATACCTATTTGGCGAGCCTCACTGGCAACCCCATGTTAGCCGGCAGCCATATCCACAGCGAAGCATTATATGCCGCCATGTTGTGGCTGGACCCGTACGGATTCACGCCGTACCTGGAATACATTAACGGACAGCCCCTGTTCGATAGCCAGGCACTGATAACCAACCGAATACTGGTCATCCTCAGTGCTCTGCTTGGCAGTTTTGCCCTGTGTAATGGAATTTCTGCCCAATTACCTGATAAGAGTATGTCAAGGTCACGAAATCGAGAGCGCAATACGACCGCAATGGTATCAGCGCCGCAAGTGTCGCTATCACCCTTTATCCAACCGGAAATCTCGCGATTTGGATACGTTTCAAGCCTGATTTACCAGCACACCCACATGTTGCTAAGCCAAAAGCTCAATCTGCTGCTATTACTTGGATGGGCTGGATTAATCGCAAATACCGTGGCCTCCTCGATCACCTATGTTGAACCGTTGCAACAGCAAAGTGCCACCAGCCTGTTGGCGGTAAACACCTATGCTTTCGACGTTCTGCCCTTGTTCGGTGCTCTTTTTATGGCGTTTTGGAGCTGGCAACTCGTCGCCCGGCCTGCCCAGTTACATATTGCCGATATGATCGCTGCGACTCGCATAAGCAATGTCACCATGGTGTTGGTTCATGCCATAACCATTAGCCTGATGGCTGGGTTATTAGTGTTAACCAGTATGCTCGCCAGCCTAGCCGTCGAAGTGTTAACCGCTAGCACAATTAGA
>CAXQZJ010000083.1:0-17419 GCA_964228145.1 Alteromonadaceae bacterium
GCGGCTTCTTGTTTGTGCCCGCGGGTATGATGTAACGCCCGTTGTAACATGATCTTCTCAAATTCAGGCAGGGCATGATCAAGAATATTTTGCTGACCACTCAGTAATTGGCTGTCTGCCCAGTTAGCTAAACGGGTTTGCCAGCTATCATCCTGCTGAGATTGAGAAACCACAGGGGCATTGTGTAACTCCGGCGGCAGATCTTCGGGGCGGACCTCCTGTCCGGATGCCATCACGGTTAGCCATCGACACAGATTCTCTAACTGGCGTACGTTTCCTGGCCAGGGAAGTTGTGTCAACACACGCTCTGTATCGCTGTGCAGTGACTTACATTCGACGCTTAACTCTTCGCTGGCTTTGACTAGAAAATGCCGCGCCAGCGCAGGGATATCTTCACGCCGTTCAGATAACGATGGAATATGAATACGGATGACATTTAAGCGGTGAAATAAATCCTCACGGAACTTGCCGTCAGCAACCCGCTGCTCTAAATCCTGATGAGTTGCGGCTATAATTCTTACATCGACACTGACCGGGCTGTGACCTCCGACCCGATAAAACTGGCCATCGGCGAGTACCCGTAGCAAGCGAGTCTGCACATCCAATGGCATATCTCCTATCTCATCAAGGAACAAGGTGCCACCATTGGCTTGCTCAAAACGGCCTTGGCGCATGGTCTGTGCGCCGGTAAAAGCCCCTTTTTCGTGACCGAACAGCTCGGATTCAATCAGATCAGCGGGGATAGCCGCCATGTTGAGCGCTATAAATGCATTTTGAGCGCGCGGACTATGACGGTGCAACGCATTGGCAACCAACTCTTTACCCGTTCCGGATTGGCCATTTATTAATACACTGATACTGGAGCGCGACAAGCGACCGATGGCACGAAACACCTCTTGCATAGCCGGCGCTTCTCCAATGATATCCGTCGTAGGCGACGCCAACTGTTGCTGTTGGCGAGCATTTTCTCTGGCTTGATTCAAGGCTCGTTGAATCAGAGCTACGGCTTCATCAATATCAAATGGTTTGGGAATATATTCAAAGGCCCCCCCGTGGAACGCGTTAACGGCAGAATCCAAGTCCGAATGAGCGGTCATAATGATGATGGGGAGTGCAGGGTGACGTTGGTGTACATCCTTGAGCAGCTGCATACCGTCCATGCCGGGCATGCGAATATCGGAGATAATCACCTCAGGTTGCTCGCCGGCGTCAAGCTGTCGTACGACATCTTTTGCATCAGCAAAACTAAAACACTGTATATTTTCCGCTTGCAATGCTTTTTGCAAAACCCAGCGGATGGAGCTGTCGTCGTCAACGATCCAAACAGGTGCGTAATCCATCAATCGGGTTCCTTCTGTATGATTGGTAAGTAAATAACGAATTCGGTGTGCCCAGGCCAGCTATGGCACTCAACTTTGCCCTGATGGTGGTCGATCACATTTTGGGCGATTGATAAGCCGAGTCCGGTTCCATCTTGCTTACCGGTTACCATGGGGTAGAACAGGGTGTCGCGAAGATTCGGGGGGATGCCAGGTCCGTTATCAATCACTTTAATTTCAGCGCAAAGAGGGTGGCGTTTACCATGAATCATTTGCTGGCGCTGAACCCGGGTGACAATGATTATTTCACCTTTGCCCTGCAGCGCCTGAACACTGTTACGTACAATGTTCAATAAGGCTTGCTGTATCTTGTCGGCATCTATCCACACATCCGGGATGCTGGGATCATAATCCCGGGTAAGCGTGATATTGCCGATGTCATCCAGTTGCACTAGGGTGCGAATTTTTTCGATCACTGCATGAATGTTGTGCCAGGTAAATTGACCCGGCGTATTCGGACCGAGTAACCGATCGACCAGATTACGCAGGCGGTCGGCCTGTTCGATAATGATTTGGGTAAACTCACGTAATTCCGGGCCGTCAAGTTGGCGTTGCAAAAGCTGTGCTGCGCCGCGCAAGCCGCCGAGTGGATTTTTGATTTCATGGGCCAAGCCGCGAATCATCTCTTTTGCCGCCTGTTGCTGCGCCCATTGAATGTTTTCCTGACTGATTCGGCGCTGCTGATCGATAATTTTGACTTCGAGTAGCAAGGCTTTTTGCTGTTGATATTCAATGGTTGAAACCGTCAAATCAATGAGGCTGTGGCGACCGTCGATAAAGTGCAGCTGAACCTCACTGTCAGTGAAGCTCCCGGTTTGACGTGCAGCGCGGTATAAGCGGGCAACCGATAAGCTTGAATAAAGCAGCAGGTCGGGTAAACGTTGTTGCAGCATTCGTTGCTCACTGACACGCATGAGCGCCTCGGCAGCTGCATTAGCACCGAGCACGCGGAGTTTGTCATCTAGCAGCAACACTGCGGTTGTGAGTGACTGCAGTAAATGCAGGTGTTGTGTATTATCAGGCATGTTTCCACTATACGCCATGCACTAAAATGGTGCACTTGAAATCGCGAGCTAAATAAAGGTGTTTAGATACGCATCTCGGCGGCGCCGATTTTACTGGCGTGCCGGCGTGTTTATGCTGGTGCGCATCAAATACACCGTAATGGTAGGACTCGATGCAATTACCTTGCCTGAATTGTCTTTTAACTGAATTTGTAATTGGTGCTCACCACGGTCCACATTGGACAGTTGAAAATAGGGCCGCGAAGCACTAGCGACTGGCTTGCCGTCCATCAGTAAACTGAACTGACCGCCACGCTGAGGTGAGATGGTTGCACTGATTGTCATGTCACCGGCGTTACTGCGAATTTGCTGTTGATCGAGCGGGCTTTTGAAGCGCAATTGATACTCAGTTGCAGGTTTAGAGTTGGTTTGTGTTGGTTGCGTTGTGACTGGCATTGACGGCATCACTGCACTGTTAACCGCAGACAAGTCTATCCGCTCAGCACCGGGCTGAGGCTTGTCTGTGTAGGTTACGCTACCGTCTTCGAGGGTGAGTTTATACACCGGAGCTGACGATAATACCTGAAACACTATCGCGAACAGAAGTGAGTTCATGGGTTAAGTGTAATGTGCTTTTGAGAAATAAAAAAGCCCGCTAATGAGCGGGCTTTGAACCTGTGTATTGAGACTTATACGCTGTAGTACATCTCAAATTCAACTGGGTGAGTAGTCATGTTGAGTTTTTCTACTTCAGCGCGTTTAAGCTCGATGTAGGCATCAATCATGTCATCCGTCATTACACCACCACGGGTCAGGAATTCACGGTCTGCATCCAGTGCATCAAGTGCTTGTTCTAATGAACTGGCAACAGTCGGAATTTGCTTCGCTTCTTCCGCTGGCAAGTCATATAAATCTTTGTCCATGGCGTCGCCAGGGTGGATTTTGTTCTGAATTCCGTCAAGGCCAGCCATCAACATGGCAGAGAACGCCAGGTAGGGGTTCGCTGTTGGGTCTGGGAAGCGCACTTCAATACGGCGCGCTTTGGCACTGCTAACGTGGGGAATACGAATTGATGCAGAACGGTTACGGGCAGAGTAAGCCAGCATAACCGGTGCTTCGAAACCAGGCACCAAACGCTTGTACGAGTTCGTAGACGCGTTGGTAAACGCGTTAATAGCCCGAGCGTGTTTGATGATACCGCCAATATAGTAAAGCGCTTCCTCTGATAATCCAGCGTACTTGTCACCGGCGAAGATGTTTTTACCATCTTTACTGATAGATTGGTGTACGTGCATGCCTGAACCGTTATCACCTACCAATGGCTTAGGCATAAAGGTGGCTGACAGGCCGTAGGCATCAGCAACGTTGTGAACAACGTACTTGTATACCTGAATTTCATCAGCTTTGGTTACCAGGGTATTGAACTGGCAGGCAATTTCGTTCTGTCCGGCGGTAGCAACTTCGTGGTGATGGGCTTCGATAACCAGCCCCATTTCTTCCATTACCATACACATTGCGGTACGGATATCATGGGCAGAATCTACCGGTGGTACCGGGAAGTAGCCGCCTTTCACACCCGGGCGGTGACCCAGGTTACCGTTGTCATATTCCGCACCTGAGTTCCATTTGGCTTCAGTCGAGTCGATTTCATAGAAACAACCGCTCATTTCAGAGTGGAATTTTACGTCGTTAAACATGAAAAACTCTGGCTCTGGACCAAATAGTGCAGTGTCACCGACACCGGTTGATTGTAAATATTCTTCTGCGCGACGTGCAACAGAGCGAGGGTCGCGCTCATAGCCTTGCATAGTGGCAGGCTCAAGAATGTCACAACGCAGGTTAACTTGTGCTTCTTCAGAGAAAGGGTCGAGGACCGCAGTGCTTGCGTCAGGCATCAGCACCATGTCAGATTCATTGATTCCTTTCCAGCCAGCGATAGATGAACCATCAAACATTTTACCTTCTTCGAAGAACTCTTCGTCGATGAGGCGAGCAGGAATTGAAACGTGTTGCTCTTTTCCTTTGGTGTCTGTAAAACGCAGGTCCACGAATTTCGCTTCGCTTTCATTAATTAGGTCCAAAACCTTCTGAATTGACATGTTTTCCTCCAAGAGTATGCCAGGTGTGTGGTAACCACACGAATCATTTAATAACGCACTGTCACCGTTTAAGCGATAAATGTGCCAACTTTGAGGCACTGGCGCAGGCCGCATTGTACCGTTTGACATCAGACTTTTGCGCCGACGGAATTGTAAATGTTGCACTAAAATGGAACTTTATTGCACGATAATGGTGCACATGCGCCATTTCGAATCAGATTAGCGCGTTCATTTCCCCTTAAGTAAAGTCAAAATAATCTGCTTTGCCCAACTTTGACGCGTTGTGATGACAGATTGATGACTTTTTTCAGTTTGTGCGAAATCTGGTCGCCAACGCGCCTATAACCCTGTACAATCCGCGCAATTTTTTAACTGAGCCGCATTTTGCCGGTTCAGTAGCAACCAACATGTGACAACATCATTATGAGTCAAGATCTCTCTAAATTACGTAACATCGCGATTATCGCCCACGTTGACCACGGTAAAACCACCCTGGTAGACAAACTTCTGCAGCAATCCGGTACGTTGGAAAGCCGCGGTGAAGTACAGGAACGGGTGATGGATTCCAACGCCCTCGAGAAAGAGCGTGGTATCACTATTTTGGCGAAAAACACGGCCATTAAATGGAACGACTACCGGATTAACATCGTAGACACTCCCGGACACGCCGATTTCGGTGGTGAGGTAGAGCGTGTTATGTCGATGGTTGACTGTGTACTGCTGTTGGTTGATGCACAAGAAGGTCCAATGCCGCAAACACGGTTTGTGACGCAGAAGGCTTTCGCACAAGGTCTGAAGCCGATTGTCGTGATCAATAAAATCGACAAGCCTGGTGCACGCCCTGATTGGGTAATGGATCAGGTGTTTGATCTGTTCGACAACCTGGGTGCAACCGATGAGCAGTTAGATTTTCAGGTTGTTTACGCGTCTGCATTGAACGGTTGGGCGAGTAATGACGCCGAACAGCCTGGTGAAGATATGACGGCATTGTTCCAGATGATCGTTGATCAGGTGTCACCGCCGGATGCGGATGTAGATGGTCCTTTCCAAATGCAGATCTCGCAACTGGATTACAACTCTTATGTGGGTGTTATCGGTGTTGGTCGTGTCAAGCGCGGCAGTGTTAAACTCAACCAGCAGGTCACTGTTGTCGGGGCAGACGGTAAAAAGCGTAATGGCAAAGTTGGCCAGGTGTTAGGTTACTTAGGTCTGGATCGTCACGAAGTGGAAAAAGCCAGTGCTGGTGACATCATCGCTATCAGTGGTTTGGGCGAACTGAAAATTTCTGACACCGTATGTGATGTTAACACCGTAGAAGCCTTGCCTGCGCTTTCAGTTGACGAGCCAACCGTGACCATGACCTTCCAGGTGAACACCTCGCCGTTTGCCGGTAAAGAAGGTAAATATGTTACCTCGCGTAATATCCTTGATCGCTTGAAAGACGAATTGGTTCATAACGTTGCTTTGCGTGTAGAAGAGACTGACAACCCGGATAAATTCCGTGTCTCAGGTCGTGGTGAGCTGCACTTGGGTATTCTGATTGAAAACATGCGTCGTGAAGGCTATGAGCTGGCAGTATCACGTCCGGAAGTTATTCTGCGTGAAGTGGACGGTGAGCTACAAGAGCCCTATGAAACGGTTACTATTGACTGTGAAGAAGAGCATCAGGGTTCAGTCATGGAGCAGTTGGGGTTACGTAAAGGTGAACTGACTGACATGTCACCGGATGGTAAAGGTCGTATTCGTATGGACTTTATGATTCCGAGCCGCGGTTTGATTGGTTTCCAAACTGAATTTATGACACTGACTTCAGGTTCCGGTTTGTTGTACCACACGTTCGATCACTATGGCCCGCACAAAGGTGGTCAGATTGGTGAGCGTAAAAACGGTGTACTGATTGCCAATGCAGCAGGTAAGGCGTTGACCAATGCGTTGTGGAACTTGCAAGAGCGTGGCCGTTTATTTATCGGTCATGGTGTTGAAGTGTACGAAGGTATGGTAATTGGTATTCACAGTCGTGATAACGATTTGACCGTTAATGCGCTCAAAGGAAAGCAGCTAACTAACGTGCGTGCTGCCGGTACTGATGAAGCACAGAATCTTGTTCCACCGATCATTATGTCGTTGGAGCAAGCGCTGGAATTCATCGATAACGATGAATTGGTAGAGGTCACGCCGCAAAGTATTCGTATTCGTAAGAAGCTACTTACTGAAAACGAACGTAAGCGAGCCTCTCGCAGCAAAGCTTAATTAACGCTTTACGTTTAAAAGGCCGCGATAAGCGGCCTTTTTTATAGGTTGCGCTATCAAAATTCGGACTGTCGTTTTAGTACTATCTTAGCTACAGTTGTTAATCTACGAAAGGATTGTTAGGGACAACATGAAAAACTGGCTTGTCGTTATATTTATATTAGTTTTGTCGGGGTGCGCGTCGTTCAACCCAAAGGAAAAGGTCAGCAGTGATATCGCACAGCCGTCAAAACAGCATGTTGTGCTTATTTCTTTGGATGGTTTTCGCTGGGATTACATTGAAAAGTATCAGGCTAAACAATTGGCCAGCATCGCCGAGCAAGGTGTCAGAGCAGAGAAACTGATCCCCGTATATCCTACCAATACCTTTCCCAATCACCTGTCAATTGTCACCGGTTTACACCCGGGCCATCATGGCATCGTAGGGAATAAATTTTATGACAGTGAACGTAACGAATATTACAAAATGGGTGATGGCAAAAGTGACAGTACCTGGGTTGAGGGGATCCCTTTATGGAATTTAGCCGAAATGCAGGGGGTTAAGGCCGCCTCATACTTTTGGCCGGAATCTGATGCGCGCATAAACGGACGCCATCCCAGCTATTTCTATTTTTATTCCCATAATGCCAGCTACAGCAACAGGGTTGATCAGATTGTTCAGTGGCTGAGTCTGCCTGAACACCAACGGCCCCGACTTGTTACCGGCTACTTTTCGATGGCGGATAGTATCGGTCATACATATGGTCCTGAATCTGCGGAAATCGAGGAGGCTGTGGCCTATTTAGATCATCTGATCGGCGATCTGTACCGACGCCTGCAAGCGTTAGATATTGAAGTTAATTTGGTGCTGGTCTCCGACCATGGCATGACAGAAGCGCGCATGAAAGACTTGTTATTGGTCGATGAACTAAACATCGACCCGGCTCGATTCAGTTTGGTGAATGATGGCAGTCACTTGATGATTCACGCCCGACAGGACACCACGGAACAACAATTGGCGGCGGAAATTGAACGCTTGTCTGAGTTAGCTGAAAAGGATTATCGCTTCGCGCTGGTAGGCGATGCACGTCGCCGCACCCATGCGGTCGACAATACCCAGCGCAGCGGCGATATTTTGTTGGAAATACTGCCGCCATCACGCTTTATTAATCAGCTAAAAGAGGGTGGAAGAGACGTATTTGGCGCACACGGATATGACCCATTGCATCCTGATATGGGCGCTTTATTTGTGGCAGCCGGTCCTGCATTCAAGCAAGGTCTTCAACTTGGCCGTTTATCAAATCTGGCAATTTATCCTCTGGTCGCCAGAATTATGGGCTTACGCTTGCTGAGCCACATTGACGGTGATGACGCAGCGGTCTTGCCTGCGCTTAATCTTGCTCCGTCGACAACCTCGCCTGGTCACTGATCGATTGATAAGGGAGCAGGTCAAAAACTGGCAGCATGGCAATGAAATGGTCAAAAATATCGGCCTGGATGCCTTCATAGTTTACCCAGTTCTTATCTGCGCTAAAGCAGTAAACTTCCAATCCTACCCCTTTTTCGGAAGGGGCCAGTTGGCGCACCATCAAGGTTAAATCTTTATTGATACTAGGGTGCTTTTTCAAGTAGGCCTGCATGTAAGCGCGGAATGTACCTAGATTGGTCAGTCTGCGCGAATTAACCAAGTCTTCTTCGGTGATCTTATTATCGCTGTGGTATCGCTGTAGTTCGTTAACTTTGCTATCAATATACTCGGAGATATAACGAATTTGCTTAAAGTCCTGAACTTGTTGCTCAGTGACAAAACGGACCGATTGCATATTGATTAACAAAGCACGTTTGATCCGTCTGCCGCCAGACTCTTGCATCCCACGCCAGTTTTTAAACGACTCGGAAATCAGAGTATAGGTGGGGATGGTGGTAATGGTATTGTCCCAGTTCCGTACTTTTACTGTTGTCAGTCCAACCTCCAGCACGTCGCCGTCGGCTCCGTACTTGCTCATTTCTATCCAGTCACCATTGGTAACCATACGGTTAGCCGCGATTTGAATTCCCGCCACAAAACCCAGGATAGTGTCTTTGAATACCAACATAAGCACGGCTGTTACCGCACCTAAACCCGACAGCAGCAGGATAGGGGATTTATCCAGCAGGTTGGCAATGACCACCAGAATCGCGACGATGGACAGCACCAGTTTTACCACTTGAATAAAACCGGTTATCGGTGCGCGGCGTGACAACTCTGATGCATTGTAGATATCGCTGATAGTGTTAAGTAGCGCGTTGGCCGTAAGCAGGCCTGCAAAAATCAGGTAAACCAATGCTCCTTTACGGAGCAGCGCTTCGGCAAAAACGGCGTCAACCAGTAAAACCGGAGCACTGAGTTGAATGATGACCGCGGGGATCATGTGGGCAAGGTAGAAGAAAAAGCCGTGGCGATATAATTCGTCGTCCCAATTGGATGAGCTGCGTGCCACTAACGATCCCACTGTTCTGCGGATAAAGAAGTTGGCCAGATAAAACGCACTGATAGCTACCACGGCAATCAAACTGACAGCCACCCCAACATAAAGGCTGTCATCCGGGCTGTTTATCCATCCCCATTCAGTCAAAAGATTGGCGAGTGAATCGTGTAATCGTCCCTGAACGCTCATACTTACCCCTGTTTAATGGTTTTTAGCAGCAGATCTTTTTGTTCCCAGTTATTGTTTAACCACAGCTGGAACTCTTGTTTAAAATTTTCATCCTCAAAGTAATTGCCAATCATAGTTGGCTCTACTGGCAAGACTTTGACATGAACAACGATGGTTTCCAGGCGTCCTTGAAGTGCCTGATGCATTACTTTGCCGGGATTTTTGGGAAAGGCGATGGTGACATCAAGCACTTTTGTAAATAACTTACCCATGGTCGCCAACGTAAAGGCGACCCCGCCTGCTTTTGGAGGCATAAGGTTTTCAAAAGTACTGGGGCGTCGTGCCAGTTTTTTCGGATCGTAACGGGTGCCTTCGACAAAGTTGACGATGGTGGTCGGGGTTTGCTTAAACTTTTCACAGGCTTTGCGGGTTGTTTCGATGTCTTTGCCACGCAAATGTGGGTTTTTAGCTAAAAACTCGCTGCTGTAACGCTTCATAAAGGGCATGTCTAATGCCCATGCTGCTAGTCCGACAAAAGGCATCCAGATTAATTCTTGTTTGATAAAGAACTTAGTTGCCGGAATACGCCCAGCACAAAATTTTGCCAAAATCATGATGTCCAGCCAACTCAGGTGATTGGACATCATCAGATACCAACCGTCTGGTTTGAGTTCGCCGTCAACTTTTACATCCCAGTCGATGTTGTTTGTCAGACTCAGCAGCCACAGACTGCCAACACCAAAGCCCCCCATGCCAAAGTTGGTCACTCGGGTCATAAATTTACGATAACCTTGATGGGGAACAGCGAGCTTAAGCAACCCGAAGAACAACACAAATGTGCCCCAAAACGCCAAGTTTATCATCTGGCCTAAAACGTTTATCGGATAGAGTATCAGTGACGGTAGAAAATGAAACATGAATTCCCTCGCTTAGTTCGCTGCCAGCATGTGTTTTAATTTATTGTCTTTTTCCAGCCATATTTGATTTAGCCAGCCCTGGAATTTTTCTCTTTGCTCTGGATCGTCAAAATAGTTACCGGTCAGTTTTTGGCTTATGGGTAACACGCGCACGTCAATTTTGACCTGTTTAACTTTGCCACAAATAAAATCCCAGAAGCTCGGCACACCATGCGGATAAGCAATAGTCACATCCAGTAGTTTATGTAATTGTGAACCCATACTTGAAAGCACGAAGGCAACGCCCCCAGCCTTAGGTTTTAAGAGATGAGTGAACGGGCTTTGTTGTTTATCATGTTTACCCGGAGTAAAGCGGGTTCCCTCAACAAAATTCATAATACTGACCGGGATATAGCGAAACTTTTCACAGGCTTTGCGCGTCGTCTCCAGATCTTTGCCTTTCAGGTGCGGGTTTTTCTCCAAAAAGGCTTTTTTATATCTTTGCATAAACGGAAAATCCAGTGCCCACCAGGCAAGCCCCATGACAGGAACATAGATCAGTTCTTTTTTTAAGAAAAACTTAAGAAATGGCACTTTGCGGTTAAAAATGCGTTGAAGCATCAGGATATCCACCCAACTTTGGTGGTTTGCAATCACCAGATACCACTCTTTCGGTGACAGTTTATCGAGTCCGCTCACAACCAAACGTGTTCTTGAGAATAGCCTTTGATTCAGTGTGTTAACGCCAATCCATGCGGTTGCACACAGATCCAGAAAAGCACTCAACCAAATACGTAGAGGTTTAATCGGGATTAATTTTAACAGGGCGCCCAAAAAGATTGGGATAGACCAAAACAAGGTATTAATGACATACCCAAGCAGCGCCAGGATTCCCCGAATTGCATATATCATAAAACGAAATTCTCTTTATATTGTTGCGTTAAAACACGGCATCAGCGTATTTTAAAGCAAGTTAGCATGACTTTTAAGCACATTAGGCAGGTCTTCGTGAATCCCTCTATACAATTTGGCTGTCAACGGGTCGTCATTAAGGTCGGCAGTAATCTGATTTCCCCAGCAGGGACGGGCTGTCGCACCCAGGACTTGTTAGCTGTTGCTCAGTTCATTATTCAGTTAAGAGAAAATGGAAAACAGGTGATTTTAGTGTCGTCAGGTTCAGTGGCTGCTGGCAAGAACGCCATTGCTCACAACCGTATCGCGACGATGGCAGAGAAACAGGCGATGGCTGCGGTGGGACAGATGCGCATGATGGCCAATTGGGGGCGCTTGTTCGATTTTCCTTGTGCGCAATTATTGCTCACCCATCAGGATATGGCTGATCGTCAGCGTTACTTAAATGCCAAAAATACGTTGCGCGAACTGTTGGACAATGACGTTTTGCCAATCGTCAATGAAAACGACACGGTAGCAACGGAGGAACTTAAATTTGGTGACAATGACAACCTGGCGGCGCAAGTCGCTTTGCTTAGTGAAGCAGATACCCTGATTATCTGTACTGACGTTGATGGCGTGTTCGATGCTAACCCTGCGACCCATCCCCAAGCGCGCCTGATTCCCTACATCGAACAGGTGAGTGATGATATTTTGCGTCTGGGTGGTCAAAGTAGTTCGTCTGTTGGCACAGGCGGAATGCAAACAAAATTACTGGCGGCGCGCAAAGCCTCTGGTCAGGGCGTTCAAACTATCATCTTAAATGGCAAGGATCAGGAAAGCTTTTCGGCATTACAGCAGCGAAAACTCAGTGGTACCTACATTGCACCAGCGCGCTCGATGGCGAGCGCGAAAAAGCATTGGTTGGCTCAAGTTCTCCATGCCAAAGGGCAAGTGATGGTCGATGACGGTGCGTTTAGGGCCATTGTAAACAATGGTGCATCATTACTTCCCGCTGGAATTATCGGTGTTGGTGGCCATTTCAACAGCGGTGAGCCAGTGGAGTTGGTATACGATGAGCGTGTGTTTGCCCGTGGATTAAGTGCATACAACAGTGCCGAGTTGCAGCAGATTGCCGGTCGGCAAAGTCAGCAGATCTCACAGCTTTTAGGTTATCAGGGGGCAGATGTGGCATTGCATCGGGACGATCTTGTTCTGCTCTAAGCTGACTTACAGCAAGCGGTAGAGCTTGAACGCCATCAAGGCCAAAACCACAAGGATGACAATCAGGGCTAGGGCATTCTTGTTAGCATTATTACGCAGCTCCGCCATCTGGGCTTGATTCACCAACCACAGTAATACCAAGGCTATCACCGGAAGCACCATTGCGTTGGTGACTTGAGCAATTAGGATGAGTTCAAAGGGTGACTGACCGATCAACCCGAAGAACACGCCGATCAGCATCACGGATAAAGCAATAATTTTCACTGCTTTGAGCTTGTGCTCAGGCCTCAATGTTATCAGTCCACTGAGGGCGTATCCGGCGGCTAAAGGCGCCGTTAACGCACTGGTAAGCCCTGCTGAGAATAAGCCAATGGCAAATACCCAGCCCGCGTACTGACCTAATATCGGGCTTAGTTGATTGGCAAGGTTTTGTTTATCTGGGGTTAGGCCAGTGAGAAAAAAACTGCTCGCAGCCGTTGCCATAATCGCCAGCGTGATTATGCCGCCCAGGCTGATTGCCTTCGCGTCCTTGATAAAACTGAACCTGTGCTGTTGCTGTCGTGCCTGAGCGACAAGACTGGCATGGAGAAACAGATTATAAGGCACCACGGTTGTGCCGATCAGTCCCAGCGTCAGGGCAAGTTGATTGGCCTGAAAGTTGGGCAGCCAATTGGTCAGAGATAAATCCATCAAAGTAGGTAGGGCAATGATCATGGCCAATAAAAACATCAGACCCATGATTGCGACCAATCCGGCCAGCCAGATTTTAAGACGTTCGATGCTGGATAAACTCAATAAGCCTGCGGCAACTGCTGAGGTGAGCAGCACCAACTGGTGATGGTTCAGTGGCAGGTAAAACTGCAATCCTAGCGCAGCTCCTGTGATATTACCTGCCTGATAAGCGCTGTTACCAACACCAATCGCGATAACGACTAATGAAATGATCAGTGGCTTTAGCATGCCAGACGGTAATTGCTTTTGAAGCGCCTCGGACAAACCACTTCTATGTTGCCATCCAACGCGTGCTGCCATATCCTGCAGCGTCAGTGTTGCCACAACCGAAAATAACAATGCCCAAGTCAGGCTCATCGCTGACTGAGCGCCAGCCAAGGTCGCGGTCATGACTGTGCCCGGCCCGATAAAAGCGGCCGCAATGATGAGGCCGATCACATTTGATGGCCGGGTAGTGGACGCAGTATTGGTGGTCATAGGTAACGCTTTTCAGGAAATAATAATCAGAATACAGATCTGTCGGGATTTGTCATCGACAAAACAGGAAAGGGACGCATGACGAAAATATTGAATAAAAAAGCCTGGTTATGCAGCGCATTGTTAATAGTGTTGGCGCTGTTTGTTTGGAAATGGCCGATGTTGGAACGCTTGTATAAGGTTGTCACCTTGTATGACGAAGATAAAATTGCATTTAACTTTTTGCATATGGAACAAGCGTTTCCGACCAAAACCCTGCAACCGTCAACTCAGCCTCAGCCATTGCCTGTCGCCTTGTCGCCATTACCCGACGGGTTTAATTTTGAAGGGCAAACTGTTGAGCTAGAGGCGTTTCTGACCGACAGTCGTACCTCAGGGTTATTGGTGATAAAAAACGGGACAATCGTCGCTGAGCACTATGCTGAAGGCCATGGTCCGCAACAAACCCACATCTCGTTTTCACTGGCCAAATCGTTCCTGTCCGCTTTATTTGGGATTGCCGTTGAAGAAGGGCATATTCGCTCTTTAGAAGATGCAGTTACCGACTATGCGCCAGAATTGATTGGCAGTGGTTATGACGGAGTGAGAATTAAAGATGTGTTGCAAATGTCATCGGGGGTTGGATTTAATGAAGACTACGGTGATTTTTGGTCTGACATTAATCGCTTTTCACGAACTGTGGCATTGGGGCAACCTTTTAATGAGTTTGCCACGACGTTAGAGCGCGCTTATCCACCCGGAACCTATAATCAGTATGTCAGCATCGATACTCAGGTGCTCGGCATGGTGCTGGTCAATGCAACGGGTGTCAGTTTAACCCAATACTTGCAAGATAAAATCTGGCAGCCCGCCGGTATGGCCGATAAAGCCTATTACCTGACCGACTTTGAAGGCATGGAGCTGGCTCTCGGCGGACTGAATGTGAGCTTACGTGACTATGGCCGGTTTGGATTACTTTATGCCAATCAAGGTCGTCGTGGCGACACACAAATTATTCCTGCCCAATGGGTGACTGACTCGGTCACACCGGATGCGCCTCACTTGATGCCCGGAGACAACCCTGCGTCGAATAACCGCAGCGGTTATGGCTATCAGTGGTGGCTTCCCGAGGGACGAGACGATGAGTTTCAGGGCCAGGGTATTTATGGTCAGTACATCTTTGTTGATCCTGACAACCAATTGGTGATTGTGAAAAACTCGGTTAACCATAGGTATAATGATCGTTCTCTTCGTTGGCATGCAAAACATCAGGCAATGTTCAACGCAATCAGCAAGCACTATTCGGAGTAAATATGACAGGTGAAATCGCAGCGCTGAGTACTGCGCTGTGCTGGGCTGTGGCTGCGCGTATGTTTCGCGTATTGGGCCAAGCCTTTAATCCGCTTTCATTGAATTTATGGAAAGGCCTGGCCGCATTGGCCATTTTGCTGCCTTTAACATTGGGTTATTTGCCTGCGCCGGTATTAACTAACAGTGACTATCTATGGTTGCTGGTGTCCGGCGTGATAGGCATTGGCTTAGGCGACACCTTCTTTTTTCAGTCATTGAACAAAATCGGTGATAGTCAATCCATTTTAGTGGTCGAAACATTGGCGCCTATTTTCACCGCGTTACTGGCGCTGGCTTGGATCAATGAATGGCTAAGCTGGCAGCAATGGGTAGGGATTGCCTTGGTTATTTTGTCAGTGGATATGGTGGTGAAAGTGCAAAAGCGCAGTCAAATGCACCTGTTTGAACTGACCGGTTATGTATACGCGGCATTGGCAGCCTTGTGTCAGGCAGTTGGCGCTGTGATCAGCCGCGATATCCTAACCTCGACTGAGGTAGATCCCGCCAATGCCAGTCAGGTGCGCTTATTAGGCGGGCTGGTCATTATCGTACTGTTAATGTTAATTCAGCGTAAAGCCTGGCTACCGAAGACTGATAAGCCCGGTAAAATTTGGTTGTTATTCACAGGCGCCACTGTGATCGGTACCTTCGCTGCGTTATTCCTGCAAATGTTGGCACTGCAACATGCCAAAGCTGCAGTGGTGCAAACCCTGTTCGCCACCAGTGTGATCTTATCTTTAGGCGTAGCTTGGCTGTTGGGTGAGAAGGTCCACAAGCAAACCCTCATCTGGTCAGTGCTGGCGCTATGTGGCATCGCGATCATGATAGCCGCGGGCGGGCATTAAAATAACGCTTGTTAAAGGTGCGGTGTTTGTATAGAATTCGCGCCCTTAAACAGCTATCACATTTTTGTTCCTTGTCTCAATCAGTTTGGCTGTGCTGAACGAGGCTACAACCGTAAGGAGCTACCATGCGTCATTACGAAATCGTATTCATGGTTCACCCTGATCAGAGTGAACAAGTTCCTGGTATGATCGAGCGTTATACCGGAATTATCACTAAAGATGGTGGATCTGTCACTCGTCTGGAAGACTGGGGCCGTCGTCAACTGGCTTACCCAATCGAAAAACTGCACAAAGCGCACTATGTTCTTATCAATGCTGAAGCTTCTGCTGAAGCGATTGAAGAGCTGGAAACTGCTTTCCGCTTCAACGATGTTATTTTGCGTAACATGGTTATCCGCACTAAAGGCGCGGTAACTGAAGCGTCGCCTATGGCGAAAGAAGCAGCTCGCGAAGATCGTCGCGAGAAGCGTACTGAGAAGCCAGCAGATGCCTCTGCTGAATCTAACGCAGAATAAGAGGAGAGTTAATCATGGCTCGTTATTTCAGACGTCGTAAGTTCTGCCGTTTTTCTGCTGAAGGCGTGCAGGAAATCGATTACAAAGACACCGCAATGTTGAAGAACTACATCACCGAAAGCGGTAAAATCGTACCTAGCCGTATCACTGGCACCAGTGCTAAGTATCAGCGTCAGTTGTCAACTGCCATCAAGCGTGCGCGCTTCCTGGCTCTGTTGCCTTACACTGATTCTCATAAGTAATTTTGGCGATAATTAAGAGGTAGCATCGATGGATATCATTCTACTAGACAAAGTCGCCAACCTGGGCGGCCTGGGTGATCAGGTTTCTGTTAAATCTGGTTACGCACGTAACTTCCTGTTCCCACAGGGTAAAGCTGTACCTGCAACGAAAGCAAACGTTGAAAAGTTTGAAGCACGCCGTGCTGAACTTGAAGCCAAGTTGGCTGACGTACTTGCAGCTGCTGAAGCCCGTGCGGCAAAAGTAACTGAACTGGCTGAAGTTACTGTTGCAGCGCCTGCTGGTGATGAAGGTAAATTATTCGGTTCTGTTGGTACTCGTGACATCGCTGACGCAATTACTGCGGCAGGTGTTGACGTTGCTAAATCAGAAGTGAAAATGCCAAATGGTACTATCCGTGAAACCGGTGAGTACGAATTGGATCTGCAATTGCACTCAGACGTTATCGTTACCATCAAGGTAATCGTTGTCGCTGAAGCATAAGCTGACACTTGATTGATGAAAAACACCGCTGCGGCGGTGTTTTTTTTTGCTTGTAGAAAAATTAACTTTTTATTCAATCGATTTAAACCTTGGTATGCTGAGCTGCGACTAATCTTCCAAGAACAGCATTCAGGAACGCCTAGGTGACGGCATCTATCACAGCGATTGACACTCAGTATTACAAGGATTCGGTAAGCCAGTGGTTAGATGCGGCCGAGCAAGGAGATCGTGCGGCCTTTGAACGCTTGTATGGTGAACACAAAAGTCAGGTATACAGTGTGTGTTTGCGAATATTGCAAGAATCGTCGCTGGCGGAAGATGCCACACAGGAAACCTTTATTCAGGTTTGGCGAAGCTTAAGTAAATTTAACCGCCAGAGCCGCTTTTCGACATGGATTCATAGTGTTGCGACCAATGTTGCGATTTCTTATGCGCGCAAA
>CAXQZJ010000084.1:0-24673 GCA_964228145.1 Alteromonadaceae bacterium
GGGCGGCAGCAATGATCGCCACTGCGCTACTGGTCGGCGACCACCCCAATGCAGGCTACCTAAGCTTATTTGTACTGATGCCGTTGGGATTGTGCAGCGTCTTTGCATTAAAAAAGTAAGTGCTCACATACTCAATTATTCATATAATTTAGTAAATGTAAGTACTTACTATCGTATCTTTCCGGGTATTAATGATGTCAAGGTGCATCTCGCTCAACAACAGGTATACTAAGCGCTAATTAAAATACAGTTGTGAAGGTATAAAATGAAAACAGTTAAGTTATTGTCGGTCATCTTGATGGGGGTAGTATTATCCGCCTGTCAGATCACCACGGAACTTAAGGACGGAAGTTTCCAAACTAAGCAGGTAAACAGCTTCGACCAAGTTGCCAGCAGTGTACATAACAGTGTTGCCAAATATGGCGCAGAAAACGTGTTAGTGGTGGTCGATATAGACAATACCTTACTGACTTCTGACACAGACCTGGGTAGTGACATATGGTATCAGTGGCAGCGAAATAAATTAGCAGTTAAGCCTACCCCTTCTCAACAGGTTGCCTGTTTATTCGAAGATGCAATTGGCCTGTTATATGAGCTTGCACCCATGCAGTTGACCGAGGCGTCGGTGCCGACACTGATTGAACAGTGGCAGCAGCAAGGCGTGGTGGTTTTCGGCTTAACGTCCCGTTCACCTAAGTATCGCGCCGCAACCGAGCGCGAATTACTGTCGAACGGCATAGATCTCACGGGTAATCCACTAACGCCACACGGTAATTCCGGCTTTATTTTTCGCGAAATGCACAATCGCGAAGTTAGCTATATGCAAGGTATCATGATGACCACCGGGTTGAACAAAGGCGAAATGCTGTCGCTGATGTTAGCCAAAACCGGCGCTGAGTTTAAAGCGATAATATTTGTAGATGATTCGCAAAAAAATATCACTGACCTCACTGAGCATTTCTCAGCGTCCGCACCGGCGGACATGACGGTGTTCCACTACACCCGAATTGAACATCTGCGTGAGCAGCAGCATGGCACGGTTCTGACACAACAACAGGCCAATGCGATGGCTACTGATTGGGACAGACTGCAACATACCCTAAATCAGGTCTTTCCGACACGTGTTCGACAGGGCTGCCTGAGCACAAACTGAAACAGCTCGATTTACACCTGACTACAGCGATAAAAAAGCCCCGTTAACTAACAGGGCTTTTTTTATTTAGTGCTGAATTAGTCTAATCGATCCGTTGCGATGCGGTATCTGGGATCTTCTGACACATTAATCTCAACGTACTTTTGTGCCTTATTCAGCAGATTTTTACACTCTTCAGACACATGACGTATGTGCAGCTTTTTACCCAAGGCTTCATATTTGTCTGCTAAGCCGTCCAGAGCATCAACGCCGGAAGAGTCCCAAATCCGGGATTCGGCAAAATCAATCACGACGTCACCTGGGTCATTCTGCGGGTCAAAGATGTCTTTGAAATGGGACACGGATCCGAAAAATAGCGGACCATCCAGTTCATAGACTTTCCAGCCGTCCGCATCTGTATGGGCTCGTGCTGCAATATGTGTTGCATGTTTCCAGGCGAACACCAATGCGGACACTATTACGCCCACGATGACCGCGATGGCTAAGTCTGCAAACACAGTGACCGCAGTCACCAAAAATAGTACAAACGCGTCCTCTTTATTCACGCTACGGATAATACGGAAAGAGGCCCACTCAAAGGTACCAATCACCACAACAAACATAACTCCAACCAGTGCAGCCAACGGAATCATTTCAATCAAAGGCGCAGCAAACAAAATGAAGCCAAGCAACACTAATGCGGCGGTGATACCTGATAACCGTCCCCGACCGCCAGAATTGATGTTAATCATTGACTGACCAATCATGGCACAACCACCCATGCCTCCGAAGAACCCATTAACCGTATTGGCAACACCCTGGCCTATACACTCTTGGTTTCCAGACCCACGAGTATTGGTCATATCGTCGATCAAAGACAATGTAAGTAGTGATTCAATCAGGCCGACCAGACATAAAATGACGGCTGTAGGCAGGATGATCATCAGGGTTTCCCAAGTTAATGGCACCATCGGTATACTGAAGCTTGGTAGTTCTCCGGACAGGGTGACAGTGGCTTTTTGGTCATCGCTGACACCATCACGCACAAAGTCTATTACGGTGCGGGTATCCAAATCTAAGCCGTGGACTAATAGCGTTACAGTAACGATGGCAACTAAGGTGGCGGGTACGGCTTTGGTCAATTTAGGAAAGAAGTAGATGATCGCCATGGTTAACGCCACCAAACCTAACATGATGTAGAGCAAATCGCCCTGTAACCACTGAACTTCACCCATTGCGTCTTTAAATTGGAATTGACCTAACTGAGCCAGAAAGATAACAATCGCCAATCCGTTTACGAATCCCAGCATCACAGGGTAGGGAACCAGTCGGATGAACTTTCCGAGTTTGAATATTCCGGCGGTGATTTGCAGCAAACCGGCCAGCAATACTGCGGCAAACAAGTACTGAATACCGTATTGAGAAACCAGTGCCACCATAACAACGGCAGTTGCACCTGTTGCACCCGAAATCATTCCGGGGCGACCACCAATGGCGGAAGTAATCAGGCCCATCATAAAGGCGGCGTACAAACCCACCATAGGTTCGACACCGGCGACAAACGCGAACGCGACGGCTTCTGGCACCAAGGCCAGCGCGACAGTGATGCCGGAAAGGACATCGTTTTTAACGTTACCATCGCGATTTGTGAACAAATCGAACATGGATTCTCCCTGAGTATAAAAAGGGTTAAATTTTAGGCGCGCAAGTTTAACAGGTTATGCGCGGGGCATCCTTTAACAAATTGTTAAAAACCAGTGTAGCAGGCAAAAAAAAGCCCGCGGCTGCGGGCTAATTTTTTAGAGGATATCGAGTAATTCCACATCGAATACTAGGGTAGTGTACGGGCCGATAGCAGAACCGGCGCCTTGCGCACCATAGGCCAGATCGTGGGGAACATACAAACGCCATTTGGCGCCTACTTTCATCATTTGCAGGGCTTCGGTCCAACCTTTAATAACGCCGCCAACTGGGAACTCTGCGGGTTGATTGCGCTCATAAGAGCTGTCAAACACGGTGCCATCTAACAAGGTACCATGGTAATGGGTGCGCACTGTCGCACTTGCGTCAGGGCTATCACCTTCGCCTTCATTAATAATTTCATACTGCAAACCAGATTCAGTCACAAACACTTCATCGCGTTGAGCGTTTTGAGCCAGGAACTGCTTACCCGCTTCAATGACTGCTTTTGATTGCTCTTCTTTTGCTGCTTGTAAGCGTGCATTGATTTCTTCGAAAGCTGCCTGTAGCTGGTCATTAGACACTTCACTAGGTTGACCTGCGAATGCAGTTTGAATGCCGGCCAGTGCCGCATCAATATCAAAACCTTCGAACGGACGCTGACCCAATTGTTGGCCCATTTGTAAGCCAATGCCATAGCTGGCTTGTTGTTCTACACTGGTGTACTTATCTGACATGCTTATTCCAATTGCTGATGAGTTAGTTCACAAAAAAGGCGACAAGGCTAGCACAATTGTCACCGCAAATCAGGTAAGGTAAGTAGTTCATTTTGTAACGCGAGGAATGCTATGGCTTTTTTTGATTCAGAATTACAAGACACGGTGCGCGATCTAGGCAAAATCTTAGGCCAAACCATTAAGGCTCAATTGGGCGAAAGCTGGCTGGAACGGATTGAGGATGTGCGCAAGGCAGGCCGGGCCTCGACAGAGGGCGACGGCGATGCAACGGCAGATCTGGTTTCTATGTTCAAGGCGTTGGGCGATGACGATTTGCTGGTATTGGGCCGGGCGTTTTGTCAGTTTCTGAATTTAGCCAATATAGCTGAACAAGAATACAATGTGGGTCAGCAACAAGCCGATAACCTCGAGCAGTTGTTTGTGAAATTGGATGGGTTAGATGTTGATGCGACACAGTTTGCCGATGCCTTGGCAAAATTAAAGATTGATTTAGTGCTGACTGCCCACCCTACTGAGGTCAGCCGTCGCACCCTGATTCACAAATACACTGAATTGGCTGATTGCTTGCGCCAAATACATCAGCAAACCCTGAGTGAACGCCAGCGTGCGAGGGTTGAAACCCGCATAGCAGAGCTAGTCGCACAAGCCTGGCACACAGATGAAATCCGCAACACCAGGCCGACACCAGAAGATGAAGCACAGTGGGGCTTTTCGGTGATTGAAAAATCACTGTGGCAAGCAGTGCCGGCTTTTGTACGACGATTGGATGAAAGTGTGACTGCCAAATATGGGCAGCCACTCCCTCTGGATGCGATTCCGGTACGCTTGAGTTCCTGGATGGGCGGGGACCGAGATGGTAATCCGTTTGTCACAGCAAAAGTCACCGAAAGGGTATTATTATTAGCTCGCCGCCGTGCTGCTGACCTGTTCTTCAAAGATGTCGATGCGCTGCAAGCTGAGCTGTCGATGAATGTGTGCGATAAGCCGCTGCGTGACAAAGTTGGTCAGGACGTTCATGAGCCCTACCGCGCTGTGTTGAGAACCTTGCGTGAACAGCTCAGAGCCACTTACCGCGGTATTGTCGCTACCTTAAATGGTGAGCCAACGGACAGCAGCCAATGGATTTCTGATAATCAGCAACTGCTAGAGCCTCTGATGCTGTGCTACAACTCTCTGCATGCCTGTGGCATGGGTATCATTGCTGACGGTGCGTTATTGGACACTATTCGTCGTGTACATGCCTTCGGCTGCACCCTTTTGCGTCTGGATATCCGACAAGACTCTGAGCGACACAGTGATGTCTTCGCGGAACTGACCCAAACCCTTGGATTGGGCGATTACAATCAGTGGGACGAAAGCCGTAAACAAGCCTTTTTGTTAACTGAACTTGCTTCACGACGGCCCCTATTTCCGCGGGACTGGACCCCATCAGAAGCGGTTCAGGAGGTGATCGATACATGCCGTGTAATTGGTCAAAATGATCGTTCGGGCTTTGGCATATACATAATTTCCATGGCGTCGGAAGCATCAGATGTATTGGCGGTCAAATTGCTGCTCAAAGAATGTGGCGTCAACTGGTCGATGCCGGTCGCCCCCCTGTTTGAAACGCTCGATGATTTAAACCGTGCTGCAGCCACGACCCGAAAACTGTTTGAATGTGACTGGTATAAGTCTGCCATTAAGGGTAAACAGTTTATCATGATTGGTTACTCTGACTCGGCGAAAGATGCAGGCTCTCTGGCTGCCGGCTGGGCACAGTACCAATCTCAGGAAGCGTTGGTTGCCCTGGCTGATGAACATGATATCGCATTGACACTGTTCCATGGCCGAGGTGGTACGATTGGGCGTGGTGGCTTGCCAGCGGCTGAAGCGATTCAATCACAACCACCAGGATCACTTGATGGGGGCTTCCGGGTAACAGAACAGGGGGAAACCATCCGTTATAAGTTCGGAATGCCCAAATTAGCGCAGCAGAGCCTGAGTTTATATGCCAGTGCCATCTTATTGGCGATTGTTAATCCGCCGCCCGCGCCAAAAGCAAAATGGCGGGAGTTATTAGATAGCATGGCAGACGAAGCTTGTGCAAATTATCGTAATGTAGTGCGTTATGACGACAATTTCGTCCCTTATTTCCGAGCGGCCACGCCGGAGTTAGAATTAGGCAAGTTGCCCTTAGGCAGCCGCCCGGCCAAGCGTAAGCCCCAAGGTGGTGTCGAGAGTTTGCGAGCCATTCCTTGGATTTTCGCCTGGGCGCAAACCCGCTTGGTGTTACCTAGCTGGCTGGGCGTTATGCCGGCAATTAAAACCGCCATCGATCAGGGGCGCCGCAGTGATATCGAAACTATGATTGCTGACTGGCCCTTCTTTCGCAGTCGTATTTCCATGTTGGACATGGTTTTCCACAAAGCCGATACCCGAATAAGCGCCGAATATGATCGTCGTTTAGTACCTGAGAGTATTCGCTATTTTGGTGACGGTTTACGACAGGAATTGGACGAAAGCCGCAGTCTTATTCTTGACCTGCTGGGTCAGCAAGAAGTGATGGAGCAGGACCCTCAGGGTAAAGCATCGATGCAATTACGCGCCCATTATCTGCAACCCTTGCATTTTCTGCAGATCGAGTTGCTTGAGCGGGTTCGAAAATTGGAAGAAACTCAACATAACCCCGTATTGGAGCGGGCAATGATGATCACTATTGCCGGTATTGCCGTAGGTATGCGGAACACTGGTTAATCCACGTCCGGGGGCCACTTGGCCCCCGTAATTTTTATGACTGAACTTGTTTATCACCCCATTTATTCGCGGCTGGAATTGCCCTCGCATCACCGTTTTCCAATACAGAAATATGCGGCGATTTATGCCAGCCTTATTGCAGCTGGGGTATCCCCCAGCCGTTTCCACACCCCAGAAGCGATTTCCCGACAGTTGCTGAATCAGGTATTCGACCATCAATATGTAGATGACTTTCTCAACGGTAGCTTGTGTCCCAAAGCAATGCGCAGAATTGGTTTTCCCTGGTCAGAGCAATTGGTTGCCCGAACCCTCACCGCGGTAGGAGGAACCTTGCTTACCTCGCAACTTGCATTGGCGTCGGGTCTGGCGCTGAATTTGACCGGCGGATATCACCACGGCTTTGCAGACTTTGGGTCGGGCTTTTGCATCTTTAATGATCTGTACCTCAGTGCTAGACATTTAATCGCCCATTCTGACATCGAGAAGGTGTTAATTATAGATTGTGACGTCCACCAAGGGGATGGTACCGCCAGCTTAAGTCGCGAAGATGAGCAAATATTTACTGTGTCGCTGCATGGTGCTAAAAATTTCCCGTATCGAAAACAAATATCTGATCTCGATATCGACTTGGACAGTCATACTCAGGACGATGAGTATCTGACGGCTTTACACCAGGCATTGCTGGTTTGTGAGCGAAGCTTTCAGCCGGATTTTATTTTATACGATGCAGGCGTGGATATTCATCAGCACGATGACTTAGGTTTACTCGCCATCAGTACGCAAGGGGTATTAGAAAGAGACAAAATGGTGTTGGCGTATGCCAAACAGTTAGGTGTGCCCTTGGCTGCTGTGATAGGCGGGGGTTATCAACGGGATATCGCGGCGTTAACCGACGTGCATCTTAGCTTATTTCGTGCGGCTGGGGTGATACCAGACTGACAACGGGCCTGTTAAAAGTTGGATTTTTTTTAGCTGGACGATAAACAAATGTCGGCTGATGGGCCTGATTTTGGCGCTTCGCCCTCGCCATGGAAATCCACTGAGTTTCGGTTTTCTGTGTAGCCATGCATGCCTCCTTACGATAAGCATGGTCGAAAAATAATAAAATGCCAGAATGGCCGATAGGCGACAATACGGCTTATCGCAATTATTCAGTTATTTAACTTTTGTGGGAATAAAAAATTCTTGTCCGGATGCAACTCCACCGGTGCCTGACCGGTGGAGTGATATTAGCGGTTCTTTCTTTGCCAGTTGCCGTCCACTAACAGGTAGTGTCCGGATTCGGTTTTGTTGAATGCCTTTTGCGCGGCAAGTTTTTCAACCTGAGCCAGCGTAATGCCGTTTTGCTCGGCTAACTCCAGGTAGCGTGCTTTGCGCTTGCCATTAACTTCATTGACCAGAGACAAGACGTCAGGTCGGGCAACGATGATGCCTAAATAGCCATCTGGTTTTTCGCCCACCAGGCCTTGATCCTTGGCACTGTCGAGGCTCATGCCTGCTGCCATGGCTTGCAGTGACACACTGGCAATTAACGCTAACATAAATGTTTTTACAGCTCGCATTCATATCTCCTTAGAATAAGTCGCTGTTGTCACTGAACATATCGTCCAGCTCTTTGTCGACCTTGACGCGAATTTCATGGTCGATTTTGACGTTGAGATTAATCGTAATGGGTTCTTTGGCTTCAACCTGAACTTTGTGGGTACAGGCACTTGCCATAACAACCAGTAGTAGCACCGATAATTTTTTCACCTGTTTTCCTTTTGTTGTGACCGTTGCATTTTATCTTTGACAGATTGTTCAATTTGCTTAGTCAATCGATTGATCTTTAACAAGTCCATTAAGTTTAGTTCAATCGAAGGGTTAAAGTTGACCTCATCGCCGGTACTCAGACTGACGCCGTTTAACTCAATGGGCAAGGTCAGTTGACCTGATTTATCCAGCTGTATACCGCTTTGCATTTTGCTAAAGGTCATTTCTGCAATGGGCTTAAGCTGCGGATTCTGGGCAATCAGGCCTTGTACCCCGGCATTGTTGCTCAGGTTCAGGTAACCGTCTGTCTGATTCCATAACTTGCCACCTGACACGGTAAAGGTGCCTTCCTCCAATGTTAACGGAATGGTGGCTGCGGCTTTGCCACTTACCTGAATCTGGGCTTTTTCTTCCAAGTCGATCAACTTTTGCAACTCAATGCCTGTAGCTGACAGGGTCACTGTTTGCGACTGAGCAAAGGTGCTGTATCCATCGACACTTATCTGTCCCCCCAGCGCATTGGCTGAGCCATCTTTCAATTGCCAACCCTCTGAGTGTTGAGCGATGTTCAGCACAACATCAGTGAAAATAAACCCAGTATCAATGTGCTTGGCGGTGAGTTTAAATGGCGCAAGCTGAAGTTGACCTGAATCAGTCGTGGCCGACAGCTCCGTTTGCACACCAGAGAATCGATACTCCTGCCAACTTCCCCCTATGTTGATAGCCTCAACGTTCGCTTCGATGCTGTCGACAGGCGATTGCCAAAGCAAGTGAGCGTCGCCTTTTATCTGCCCCTGTTGTAAGGAAAGCGCAGAGGCATAAGGCGTGATGTATGACTTAAACGCGGTTATCGAGGTCGCCGGTAGACGAAGTGTCGCTCCATCAGGGGTCGTGTTCAGTTGCATTTTGATTTGCTCATTGAGTTGCAGCTGATGATGTGACGCCAAACCGCTGTGGGTGTTGATTTGGTGGGTGATACTGATATTGCTGAACCCACCCCATTGGGTATTCAGTTGTTTCAGGTCGGACCTTCCTGTATAGCGCCCTCCATGCCCCTGTAATTGATGTGTCGTTGCTGTGAAACTGAACATGTCGTGATTTATCGCACCTTGTTGCCATGTCAATCTGACTTCGGGGTCAGATAAAACGCCCTGTGCCGTTAGCGTTATCTGATTATCCGCCATAGTAAGTTGCGGATGCGTTACGGCAAACTTTCTGCTGGTAACTTGAGCGTCTATCTGCTGTGTGCTGACATCCCATTTCAATGCTGCGTCGGCCTCCAGTGCAGGTAGGGTAAACCCTTGAGTCTGGTCATCCATGGCTATCTGCTGTGCAGCCAGTTCAGTCTTCAACGACAGTGCTTTCTTGTCTGGTTTAAAATTAACCCTACCGTTCAACTGAATTGAGCCCGTGACTGACGGAGACAGTCTGCTTGCAATCACCGTTGCTTGTAGCTGAGCATCAACCTCGGTCTCAGAAGCACGAATGTTGTGCAATGAAAACGCCACCCCATCACCGCTTAAACGCATCGCATCATTGGCAGTGATGGACAGCGGGCTGCTCGTCACTTCAACGCTTGGGAGCGTGATTACGATCTGCTGAGGGGCCTGCAACCAAGTTGGCAAACAAGTACCGAACCGCGTGAGTTCTGTGGTTACATAACCAGGGTCTACCGTGAAGGTGTCGGTTTGAACCAGATAGTGGGCCTTAAGCGAGCCAGCAGCGGTAACTGTCAGTCCGCACTCAGCCAACGTTAGGGCAGTTTGTGGTAGGTCTATTTGCCCACTTATTTTCTCCGCTTGCCAGATAAGAACCGTCGGATATTGGGCATCCATCAGGCCTTGGAACATGTCTTGTATTTCAAGGCGTTGAGCACGGGGCAGCAAGTCAATCAGGGTTCGGGGCCTGACCTCACTGCGAATGGTTAATTGGTTCGATTGGATATCTAACCGGGCGTCGAGGGCACCGCTTATTATTGCACGCCCTTCTTTATGGCTGATTGCTGTGGTGATGGAGTGTTCAAGTAACGGGCTATCGACGATGAATTGCTGAATGCGGAACTCTGGTAAACCGGTCAAGTCCGGAAGCGCAGGAAGCGCGGGGTTTTGCGCTGGATTACTTTGCTCCTTGGGTGTGTGATTTAACAAAGCCCGTTTGACATTAATTTTGCCCTGATGAGTACGAACCACATCCTCAATAACCAGGGTAAATCCGGGATCGGTCAGACAGGCTTTTTCAATCTCAATGGCGTTAAGGTTAGCGGAGAACTCCAAACAAGTCATTTGCATGCCTGAGGGTAAAAAATGATGGTTCAATAAATACCGAGCGAGCGGATTAATCCCCAGCACAACCGCTACGACGGTAGCCAGTAATACAATCACAACAAGCGCACGTTTAGTCAATCGAGTTCCTTTTCGGGGTCAGCTAAGCCATTGTTAAATATAGTAAAGAAACTAAGCATAGCGGCTTTATGGGGCGCTGACGAATTTCTGCGGTGAATAGCCTGAGAACCGCCTTCGCGCATGGTCTGAAAAGGCCGCGATAAAGGCCGTGTTTTTCACAAAAAATAGCGATAAAATGCGGGGTTGAATCGCATTTTTGCCCACCGTGGAAAAATAATTAAAGGAGCAGTATGCCAGGCTTAAAGCGGATAGTATTGATCGACACTCATTTGCCCGGTGTGGTCGAATTAAAACTCGATGGTCATACCAACATTTGTGGTACCAACGCCTCAGGCAAAACCACCTTGCAGCGATTGGTTCCGGTTTTCTACGGTGAGTATCCGTCCAGGGTGGTTCCTGCAACACGAGACAGTTTCGAGCGTTGGTATCTGCCCAGACAATCCAGCTTTATCATTTATGAATACGCCCGACCCGGTGATGATCTGTGTCAGGTGGTGCTGAGTTCAAATGGTAATGGTGTGCAATATCGCTTTATCGCCAAACCGTTTGAGCTAGACGACTACCTGTATACCAATCAAGCAAATGAGCGTAACAGCTTATCCATGAATGAATTGGCGCGTAATCTCAAACGTAACAATGTGTTAGTCACCAACTTGCTCAATACCAAAGAATTCAGGGCGGTGATTCAAAACGATAAAGCCACGTTAAATGCCAGCTCCAGTAGCCGTGAGTTACTCGGTTATGCACGAATTTTCAGTCTGTCAGGCGAAACTGGCAACTTGCGTCATATTGAAAAGCTCGCCAAAGCGGTACACAGCAAAGAAGGGAAAATGGAGACCATAAAGGCGATGATCGCCGCCATTCTGGAAGAGGATGGGGTATCTCCGCCTGAGTCGCGTTTGAGCCGCCACAGAGTCGAAGACTGGATTCGAGAATGCCATTTGATCAAAGAGTTTGACGCGATCCGCCCCGAATTTACCCGCTTGGAACAAGCTGACTTGCAGTTACAGCAAACTGAAGGTCGATTGGCAGGATTACAACAGCGTTTTGTGCAGGATAATAACTTACTCGCGGCCCAGATTACCGAGCAACAAGGTCAATTGGAAAGCTTGTTAGTACAGCGCAAAGTTAATGACGCCCGTTGGAATGAAACTCGCGATGAGCTCAATCAGACTTTATCTTCTGCACGGGGTGATGTGAAAAAACTCACCGACGATTTGGACCAGGTTGAACGGGACTTTGAGGATTGGCAGGATCAAGACATTGACACCCTGCAGAAAAACGTCCAGCAATTGCCCCAATGGCAAACTGAACTGGATACACTGCAAAGTCGCTATGTGCTGCTGACTGAAAAACATCAGGATATAGAGTCCAGCTTTAATCGTCGCATTGCCGAACTGAACGAAAAATTGCAGCTGGAACTGGATACTTACAACGCGCAAATACAGCAGCTACAACAAAAGCGCAGCGACCAGAAGAACGCCGAACAAGCCGACTTACAAGCAATACGTCACGATTACCAGCAGCAGCGTAGTGACGTGAAAGAGGATTACCAGCAGCAACTCAGCCAGTTGCGTATTGAGCAGGCTGAGATGATTGCCAGCCTGAAAAACGCCGGGTTCAGTGAATTCGAGCAAAGTCAGTTAGATATTCTCGAGGCCTCGATACAAGAAGCCAGTGAACACGAGGACAAAACCCGGGATGCGCTGAATCAGGCCCGGCAGGCGTCGTTAAGCGCGCAGCAGCAGCGCCAACGGATGCGTGAACAACATGATGAAACTAACCGAAAGGTTCAACAACAGCAGGGGCAAATCGACAGCATCGAAGCCTTGCTGTACCCGGGCGATAATACCTTGCTTGAGTTTTTACGCCGCGAGCAGCCGGGATGGGAATCACAACTGGGCAAAGTAATTCGTCCGGAATTATTGTCTCGGCATGATCTCAAGCCTGCCTCTGTGGCCGACAGTCAGACGATGTTCGGGGTGCAATTGGATCTTGCAGCCCTTGATGCGCCGGACTATGCACAGTCAGAACAAGCCTTACAGGCCCGATTAAGTGAAGCGCAAGCTAAATTAGAAAAGCTTCACCAGACACTGAGCGAGCAGGAAGCACAGCTGACCAAAGCGGGCGAAGATGTGCGTGCCAGCGAATTAGCGCAAGCCAAAGCAGAGTCTGCTAATCGTACCGCAGAGGCCAATCGTAAACGTGCTCAGCATGATCGTGAACAGGCCAGACAGGAATACCTGTCGGCGCTTAGTGAGCGCAAACAGCAGGCCAAAAAACGCCAACAAAAAATTACCCAGGAATTGGAAAAAGTTGAAGCCCAGTTATCAGCAGCGCTGGATGAATTGAACGAGCAGCAAACTGAAGCTGAAACAGAACGCCAGTTTCATTGGCAACAAGTTCTTGGTGATATTGACGCCCAGCTTCAGCAAGCCCGTATGTTAAGTGACAAGACCCGCGCCAACGCTGAAACAGAAAAACAACAGGCGAACAAATGGCTTGAGGACGAGTTAAACAAGCGGGGCGTCGATGTGGATGAGATCGGCCAATTACAGCGGGATATCAAGGCGCTCAAGACAAATATTCAAACCACTGAATCCAATCGACACAAAGTCCGCGATTATGAGCATTGGTATAAGACGGTGTTCAATGGGCACAAGGTAAAATGGCAAAACTTGCTGGAAAAAGCCCGCAAAGCGCAAGCGGATGCCGAACGGGAACTTAATCGTCAAAGTCAGAGCTACAGTCAGCAGCGGGACGCGGACAAACAGCAACAAACCACCTTGGAGCAAGCCCTGAGGCAGGCCGGCGAGATGAAAGAAAGCATCAGTGCTTTGCTCAAAACCTTAACTAAACTGCGTTTGCCGGTGGTACAGGAAGGCAGTGTTGAAGGCGATAAACAGCAAATCGCGCAGCGTATATCTGAAGGGCAGGAGCTGATGCAGACCCGTGATCAGTTAAATCAGGATGTGCGCAACCTGGTCGAGCACTTCGACCAGGTTATCGCTCAGCAAGCCGGTACAGGTTTGTCAGATACTTGGGACAGAGCACGGGAAGAATGCATGTTGGTGAATCCGCAGGGAATACGGAGTTTGGATCACCGTCGTCTGGTGGGCCATTTATCTCGCCTGTTAAATGAAATGGTGCCGCAAAAACTGCAGGGCCTTAAGGAACAAGGGCGAATTTTTGGTGCAGATTTAAGTCAGTATCACAATGTACTGGCCGACATCGATAAGCGCATCGCCAGTCAAAGCAAACGCATCAGCAAGGAAGTTGATGAAGAATTATTCCTCGACGGCGTGTCGGACTCCGCGGTGAAAATCCGTTCACGTATCGCTGAATTAGAGTTTTGGCCTGAACTGACCCAGTTCTATCAGCTTTATCAGGAGTGGATGGAATCTGGAGCATCGTCGCTACCCAGTGATGAGTATGCTCATAGCATGCGCCGGGTGTTGGACATACTTGGCCGCGCCACTTTGAGCGGTGGTGTATTTAATCTTCTTGATATCGAATTACATATTAAAGAGGGTAATAGCCAGCTAGTGATTCGCACTGACAGACAACTTAACGAATCATCCAGCCACGGTATGGCTTACTTAATCTTGTGTAAATTCTTGCTGGCTTTCACCCGGTTATTACGAGGCCAGGTAGATGCCACGATTCATTGGCCTATTGATGAATTAGGTACACTTCATCAAAGCAATGTGAAGAAAATTTTTGACGCCTGTCAGAAAAATAACATTGATGTTCTCGGTGCATTTCCGAATCCGGAATCAGAAGTTCTGCAACTGTTTAATAACCGCTACCTGATCGACAAGGCCACGCGCCAGCTTCAGGTGGTACAGCCCAGGGTAAGCGCGATAAGCGAGCGAATTAAGCAACGTCAGCAGGAGGCTTCAGCATGATGTCAGAACAGGGGCGAGTGATCGCCCGACTATTAGCCGGTGACTTTATCTGCCAGGTCAGCGACGAAGACGGCTGGCGCTATTTAAAAAACAGCGGCCACGCGGAGCAAGTGAATCAATATCTGCAGACCCTTAACCGCAGCCTGAGTAGCTGTGCCGATGGCGATGTATTTTTCGCCGCCTATCAAACGCTGGGTGATGAAGAGCGCAAGATACTGACCCATCAATTTCAGGAAACCGCCGCGGGATTACTGCCGTTGGTAGAATGGTTGCTACTGGTGCAGCAGGCAAAGTCCGACGATGTGCCCCTGTCTCAGGGGCATGCGATCCGCTTGCCAGAATTGCAAACGCAGATTGAAGACACGCCGGCCTATAAAGAACAATTAACTAAAATCGCCCGTTATCGGTTATTTGGTTCGACCAGTGCTGAAGTAGATGCCCAACTAAAACTGGTTTTTCGGCGTTTAGTGGATTTGGGCTATCTGATGAAACCGAATCAGGAAAAGCAAATTTATGTCGCCACGGGTAAGATTGAATACTTGTTTGACGTATTGCGCTTTATTGATGAAACCGAGGCTTTGTCTCTGAGTGAACAGGCAGAGCAGGCTGCGCAGCAGGGGTCATTGTTGTGAATCAACATTTGCATCAGGCAGGGGTGTCCTTGCTCAACGCATTGAGCAGACATGCCGATATTATTATGCAGGTTTACCTCAACGACACCTTAGATGAGACTGAGGTATCGCCCCAGGTCATAGATAACCTGATTAAACTGGGTGTGCTGTGGCGGCCTGATGACGATGCCGGGCTACGACTGAAAACCACCGTGCGCTCCTTACTTGAATCAAGCTTGCAAGATGAACGTAACCGTCAGATTGATGCCAATATTGGTTCGGCATTGAGTAGCTTGAAAACCCTGGCGGGTCACTACAAGGAAGCCTTGCATCATGGACGCTTTAATGAATCTCAAGGTCATTTGAGTGACTTGCGTCAGCACGTGTATGCCTTAACGGAGTCGTTAAGCAACAGCGTAAGAGTGTTGTTCGGGCGCATTAACAATGAATTTGGATATGTCGCCTCAATTGACGCTAAAATTCGTGAAAACGAGCTTGCCCAGTCTCAGGTCTCAGAATTACTTAGCCAGATAGAACTCTTTCGTTTTGATGAGCTGTCAGAACACGCGGGATCGAACCGTGAACTGAGGCTGTTGCTGGTGGTCACGCTGCAACAAGCATTCGCCAGAGTCACGCAGGAATTAGCCATAGTACAGGCGCGCTTACTGGAGCTGCTGGGCCGCTTTCGGGAATACCGTGGGCGTACCCGCTTGCTCAAAGGCTTTATGCTGCATATGGAACAGCAACCTGGCTTTAGTCCGTCAGATTATACTCGGCTAACTCAAGTGCCGACGCTGTTTAATTTAGCCTCTTCATTGCTCCCGCCTGCCCATGCCGATGTGCGCAACGTAGGACATGAAGCGGCATTGCAAGATATAGCCGGACGTATCAAGGCGCTGCATCATCAGCCGAACCAGGATCAGGAACGCGCCAGTTCTACCCGCATTGATATCCAGCAACAAGCACACATTGAAGTTGAACAAAATGCGCTCAAACAAGCGGTAGAGGGATACTTTCTACAAGTCATCGACACCGGTGAACGCTTAACTGCGCTGGAATATCTGCAAAAAAATGATCTGAGCTTTGAACCCGAAGCCTGGATTTATCAGGTTATTGGTGGCTATCAGGGGTTAAGCTCCGAAGAGCAGGCGTATTTTGCGATTGAAGCCAGTGGGCATAAACATCCGGTGTATGACGGCAATTTTATCGTTGAAGATGTTGAACTAGGATTGCGCTAATGCTGTTATTTCAGCGTTGGTTGATTTTCTTTCTGATCGGTCCTTTGCTCGGCATGACTTTGATAACCCCGATTACAGGTGCATTACCTTGGCGCTTTTTAATACCGGGGGGATTGTTTGCCAGCTTAGCTGTGTTGATTTACCACTATGGCGCAGCAAACCGCGCTTGGCCGGTATGGATAAAAGGCGCATCCTGCGGATTTGCTGCCATTGCCTGGGTCAGTGTTCCCGGTTTTATCCTTGGGGGCAGTGCCGAAGTTCTGCTTGCGTTATTGCTGGGTGTGGCGGCAATGCCAGCTGGGGTGCTTTCTGTTTGGTTGTGTGAAAAGCTTATCCCGTCTACAACAACCAATAAATAATGGGCAGCATGACGACGGTGAGAACGCCGTTAACACATAAGGCTACGGTAGCAATCGCGCCACAACGAGGGCTTTTGGTTAACGCTGCGGCAGTACCGATGGCATGGGCGGCGGTACCGTAAGCCAATCCCTGAGCAAAATCCGAGCGAATGTTAAACAGCTTGAATAGCCCGGGGCCGATAACTGCGCCGACCAAACCGGTTAATATCACTAAGGCCGCCGCGACATCCGGCCAGCCGCCGATCATGGCTGTAACTTCCATCGCCAATGGCGAAGTGATGGATTTGGCTGCGCTGCTGGCCACCAGTTTCTGCGGCGCTGAAAACACCCACAAAATTCCCAACGCGATCAAGGGGCCACTGATTGAGCCTGCCACTAGTGGTAATGCAATGGCACGATAATGCTGTTTAATAAATTGCCACTGTTGGTACATGGGGACCGCAAGCAGTGCCGTTGCCATCACCAACAGCCAATCAATGATCGCGACCTGTTGACGATAGTCAGTAATGGGCATTTGCAGGGCAAACAATATTACACTTAACAGCGCAACGGTGGTTAACATTGGGTGCAGCCAAACTTTGCCACCGGCTGCTTGCTGTAAACGGCGACCGATCAGGTAGCTGCACACAGTGGCGCAGCACCACAATACGCCCGACATTGAGAACAACGCCGTTAACGCTACCAGCAATTGCTCAATCATCCTGAATGCCCTTACGTTCGGCCAACGCGGCGGTGATTAACATACTCAATGGCGTACTGACGATCAGGGTGAGGCCTAAAGCGCTCAAAAAGGGATGTAGTTCCGACCAGTAGAGGCCGACACCGATCACGGCGGGGACAAAAAATAAACTTAAATGGCGCAAAAAAAACTGCGCTAACACCCTTATCCCGTCAGGAATACGGCCCAATGCAAAAAATACCACCAACAGTTGTAGCAAGGCGATTAACGGCACGGGAGCAGGGATAAACCGGGCGAAAAAGTAACTGAGTTCTAAGATTACGAGCAGCGTGAGGATGCCCGATAGTACTTGTATCACCCGGCGATTTAGCATCAGTGCTGTTTTACCTCAAATGAGTGCGTTACGTTGACAGACTTCCCTAACATGATCGATACAGAACAATATTTATCAGCAGACAGATCTACGGCACGCTCAACATGAGTGGGATTAATATTATCGCCGCTGACCACGAAGTGCAGGTGAATGTCAGTAAACACGGCAGGTACAGCATCAGCGCGTACCGCTGATACTTTTACATCAACATGGCTGACCTGCTGGCGGGCCTTTTGTAAAATGCTCACCACATCAACACTTGAGCAGCTTGCAGTAGCGGCTAACACGGCCTCCATGGGCGTGGGCCCCTGAGTTTTATCGCCGTTAAGACTGATCGTCTGGCCGCTTTCTGTTGTCGATTTAAAGGCTAAATCACCTTGCCAACTTACTTCTACTTGCATGTCTATTTCTCCAACAATGTTTGCCTCTATAGTGTACCCGACAAACTTTGTAACAAAGCAACTTTCATTTGAAAAAGCTGGTGCTTTTGAAATAGTTACCTTTCACTTATAGTGTCATAGTGGATAATTCAGGAGCAACACCATGGGTCAGGAAACGCCTAAGATATTAGTCGTAGATGATGATATGCGATTACGCAGTTTGCTTGAGCGCTATTTAGTTGAACAAGGTTTTCAGGTGCGATCTGCGGCGAACGCTGAACAAATGGATCGATTACTCGAGCGCGAAAACTTCCATCTCATGGTGTTAGACCTGATGTTACCGGGTGAGGATGGCTTGTCTATTTGCCGTCGAATGCGCCAACAAGATAATCAGATTCCGATCATTATGCTGACCGCCAAAGGAGACGAGGTCGATCGTATAATTGGGTTGGAAATGGGCGCGGACGATTATCTGCCAAAACCATTTAACCCCCGTGAACTATTGGCCAGGGTAAAAGCTGTGTTGCGCCGCAAAGCCGCAGATGCCCCTGGTGCGCCGGCGAAAGAAGAGCAAGTGGTGGAATTCGGGGAGTTTAAACTCAATCTCGCGACGCGCGAGATGAGTCGTAATGGCGAGCCAATTGTGCTGACCAGCGGAGAATTTGCGGTGCTCAAATCCTTGGTGACACATCCGCGCCAGCCGTTATCGCGGGATAAGTTGATGAATCTCGCCCGAGGCCGTGATTACAGCGCATTGGAACGCTCCATAGATGTACAGGTTTCTCGTCTTCGCCGAATGCTGGAAGCAGATCCGGCCAATCCCAGATATATCCAGACGGTTTGGGGCCTGGGCTACGTATTTGTGCCCGATGGTGAAGCCCAGGGTTAATGAGGCTGCTTCCGAAAAGTGCCTTTGGGCAGACAGTTCTGCTCATTGGCGCCCTACTGTTGATCAATCAGGTCGTGTCCTACGTTTCCGTGACCTATTACTTCATCATGCCCAGTTACCAGCAAATCAACAGTTTGCTGTCCAAACAGGTGGGGATGATTTACCTCAACGATGTTTACTTACGCGACGATAAGCAAGCCCAGCGATTATTTAAACAAACCGGCATCACGGTATTGTCCGAGCCGGCTGCAGAAATGGTGGGTCTGAATCAGGCACGTTATTATCAGGTGCTTTCCCGTGAGATGTCCGAGCAACTCAAAATGGACGCGGAAGTGCGCATGTCTGTGGCCCCGCCTTACTACGCTTGGATCCGAACCAAAGACTATCCTCAGCACTGGCTACGGATTCCCCTTGATGGCGCCCGAGAGTCTGACTCATTCTCGCCATTGACCATTTATTTAATGGTGATTGGGGTGCTCAGTGTCGCGGGGGGCTGGTTGTTTGTGCGCCGCCTTAATCGGCCATTGAAAGCCCTGCAAACTGCTGCCTTTCAAGTGGGGCGGGGGATGTTTCCGAAACCGCTCAAAGAGGAAGGCTCTACCGAGTTGATGGCGGTAACAAGGGCATTCAATCGTATGTCCAGGGGCATCAAAGAGCTTGAAGATGATCGCGCTTTGCTTACCGCCGGAATATCTCACGATTTACGTACTCCCTTGACGCGTATTCGTCTGGCCACGGAAATGATGCCTGAGGAAGCGGAGTGGATTAAGGAAGGGATCGTCAATGATATTGAAGACATGAACGATATCATTGATCAATTTATCGACTATGTAAGACAAGATCAGACGGAAAAAATAGAGTCTGCCAACATCAACAGCCTGATCGAGGAAGTCAGTAACGCATGGTCCCGGGACCATGAGCATCAGGTCAGTCTGGAGCTCAGTCCAGTACCGAATATCCAAGTGCGGCGGATCGCTTTGAAACGGGTTTTAGATAACTTATTGTCTAATGCGTTTCGTTATGGTGGCAAACATGCAGAGATCAGCTCTGGGTTTGATAAACGCAATCGTCAGTTATTTTTTCGTGTACGTGATGACGGGCCAGGTATAGACCCGGCACACATTGAAAAGCTATTCCAGCCGT
This sequence comes from Alteromonadaceae bacterium, assembly GCA_964228145.1. Taxonomy (GTDB): domain Bacteria; phylum Pseudomonadota; class Gammaproteobacteria; order Enterobacterales; family Alteromonadaceae; genus Pseudobowmanella. The sequence continues at coordinate 20,017 of CAXQZJ010000084.1, forward strand.
TTACCCAGGGTGATAAAGCCCGCGGCAGCCTTGGTTCGGGGTTGGGGCTAGCTATAATCAAGCGGATCGTTGATATGCACAGTGGTGACATCGTGTTGGACAACCACCCTGAAGGAGGGCTGATTGCCACGGTCTTCCTCCCCGCTGAGCTGAACATGGACAAGTCCTGATGCGACTTCCTCTGTATATCATTGACGCGTTTACGCAGGTCCCGTTCAAGGGAAATCAGGCGGCAGTTGTTTTATCTGATGAACTCCTGTCAGTGGCAGTGATGCAAAATATCGCCAGTGAAAACAACCTGTCGGAAACCGCATTTGTGTTTCCAAAACATGATGGCCGATACCATATCCGGTGGTTTTCGCCGTTATGCGAAATTGATTTTTGCGGCCACGCCACACTCGCCAGCGCTTTTGTCCTGTTTCAGCGCGGTTATCAGGGAGAGTTAGTATTTAGCACCGAAAAGGTCGGTGAACTGAGAGTGACAGTACTACCTGACGGTGAAATAAAAATGCGCTTTCCGGCCCGCCGGGCTCAACCGGTCGACTCTGTGCCTAAGGCGTTGTTGGACGGGTTAAGTCTCGCACCCGAGAGCATATTACGTAGTCCTCAGGCATGGTTTGCCGTATACCGCAATCAGTCACAGATAGAGCAACTGTGTACCATCAGCGCAGAACTTAAACGACTGGCACCTTATGACGTGGTCGCAACTGCACCGGCCAGTGAGCAAGGTGTAGATTTCGTATCACGCTATTTCTGGCCAGCTAATGGCAGCGATGAGGATCCGGTAACCGGTTCGATCCATGCAGGACTGGCACCTTACTGGGCAGAACGCCTGAATAAATATCAATTGCAGGCCCGACAACTCTCTACACGCGGCGGTCAGCTGAGTTGCACGGTTGAAGATCAAGTCGTGTGGGTTTCGGGCTATGGCGTTTTGTATCTCAGTGGAGAAATCGACGTCGCTGTTTAGCGCTGAGAGTGCAACCCCACTAAATTGCCTTCGGTGTCCCGTATAAGACTGACATAGCCATAGTCACCGATGGAAAACTTGGCTTTGACAATTTCACCTCCTGCCTGGGCCGCCCGCTCAGCCGGTTGCGCACAGTCATTGCACTGAAAATAAACCAATACGCTATTGCTGCCTACGGCCATCCCCGGAGCGCATACTAATGCCCCACCGCTGCCGTACTTAGCCATGTCCGAGGTAAAGGCAAACATTTGTACGTCATCCCCCACTGACAAAGGTTCGAGAGGGTGCCCCAGCACGCGTTCATAAAATGCGCGCGCCCGTGACATATCCTGAACATAAATCTCAAACCAACCGATTGGGTTTTCCATCTTGTTGCTCCTCGTGCAGATATGTTAAACAGCATAGCAAAGCTTTACCAATTTGGTGTATAAAAAAACAGTATCACTGGTATACTTTGGGCCACAATTAATTACCCGGTAACCAAACCTATGGATGTATCTCACCTGATTGATGGCCTCAATGATAAACAGCGAGCGGCTGTGTCAGCCCCACGCAGCGACATGCTGGTGTTAGCTGGCGCAGGGTCAGGTAAGACACGGGTATTGGTACATCGCATCGCGTGGCTGATGCAAGTCGAAGGCTTGTCGCCGATGGGCATTTTGGCAGTGACCTTCACCAATAAAGCCGCCAAAGAAATGCGTGCACGTATTGAAGGGTTAATGCAGTCAAGTCTGCATGGCATGTGGATGGGAACGTTTCACGGCATAGCTCACCGTTTGCTGCGACGCCACTACGAAGAATGTAAGCTGCCACAAAGCTTTCAAATTTTGGATTCGGATGATCAATACCGCTTGATTCGACGTGTGCTCAAGAGCCTCAACCTCGATGAGAAGCACTATCCACCAAAACATGTTCAATGGTATATCAATAGCAATAAAGACGAGGGTCTGCGTCCACAACATATTGAAACTTACGGCGATCTTCAGCAGGGAAAAATGCGCGACATTTATGCAGCATATCAGCAGACCTGTGATAGATCAGGGCTGGTGGACTTTGCAGAGATGCTGCTGCGCGCCTACGAACTTTGGGCTAATAACCCGCAAGTGCTGGCCCATTATCAGCGCCGCTTTGGCGCGATTTTGGTCGATGAGTTTCAGGATACTAACAACATCCAATATGCCTGGCTGCGTTTGCTGGCTAATGAGTCGAACAACACCATGATTGTCGGCGATGATGATCAGTCCATTTATGGGTGGCGCGGCGCGAATGTCGAAAATATTCAGCATTTCTTACGTGATTACGCTGGTGCAACAACGATTCGCTTAGAACAAAATTACCGTTCTACCGGTAAAATTCTAGAGGCGGCTAACGCAGTTATTGATAACAATGCGGGTCGCCTGGGCAAGGAGTTGTGGACCGACGGTGCTGAGGGCGAGTCTATTGCGCTTTACAGTGCTTTTAACGAACTCGACGAAGCACGCTTTATCGTTGCGCAAATTACCGAGTGGCGCGACAAAGGCGGCGCGTTGAGCGATTGTGCCATTTTATACCGTAATAACGCTCAGTCACGGGTACTCGAAGAGGCGCTGCTGAATCAAGCGGTGCCTTACCGAATGTACGGTGGCACACGCTTCTTTGAACGTCAGGAAATCAAAGACGCGCTGGGCTATTTGCGGATGATTTCGCAACCAATGGATGACGCCGCCTTTGAACGAGTGGTCAACACGCCAAGTCGCGGCATAGGCGAACGTACTTTAGAACAAATTCGCGAATTAGCCCGGCATGTAGACAAATCCATGTGGCATGCCAGTATGCAAATGCTCGAAGAAAAGCGACTGTCCGGTCGCGCTTCGAATGCGCTGGCGGCGTTTGTGGAACTGATTCAAACTTTGCAGACTGAGTTACATCATCTATCGTTAGACAACCAGGCCAAAGAAGCGATTAACCGCAGTGGCCTGCGAGCTATGTATCAGGCAGAAAAGGGCGAAAAAGCGCAAAGTCGTTTGGACAACCTTGATGAACTGGTCACGGCCTGTAAAAGTTTTGAGATTCCCGAAGATGCGGAAGAAATGACGCCGCTTGCAGCGTTTTTAGCCCATGCGTCGCTAGAGGCAGGTGAAACTCAGGCCGATACAGACCAGGATGCAGTACAAATGATGACCATCCATACCGCCAAAGGGCTGGAGTTTTCCAACGTGTTTTTAGCCGGGGTCGAGGAAGGTATGTTCCCTAGTCAGCAAACCAATGAAGAGCCTGGCCGTATGGAAGAGGAGCGACGCTTATGTTACGTCGGCATGACTCGGGCGATGGAAAAATTAACCATCAGCCATGCTGAATCACGACGTTTGTATGGGCAGGACAAGTTCCATCGCCCTTCACGCTTTATTAAAGAGATTCCTGCATCATGCGTGGCTGAAGTACGTTTGCGCACGCAGGTAAGCCGGCCAGTGCAAACCAGTCGATTTCAGCCGGCCACGTCACATCTTGCTTTTGAATCAACCGGTTTTTCCCTCGGGCAGCGGGTCGCCCACAACCGTTTCGGTGACGGCACGGTTTTGGCTTATGAAGGTAGCGGTGAGCTGGCCAAGGTACAGGTCAACTTTGATGATGTTGGCCCCAAATGGTTGATGGTTTCTCACGCAAAGTTGCAAAGTCTGGGTTAACCCAAAGCGAGGCCCTTATGAAAGTATTGGTCGTCGAGGACGACAGTAATATCCGCCAAGTGCTGAAGCAACTGGTCGAAACCGCCGGGTTTCAAGCCGTACTGGCGTCGTCATTGACCCAGGCACGCTACCTGTTTATCAACGATACACCTGAGCTGTACCTGTGTGCCATCGTGGATTACGCATTGCCTGATGCCCAACATGGTGAGGCAGTGAAAGATCTTATCGATGCCTATATACCAACCATTGTGATGGTGGATGAAGACAAACCTGATGTTCGCCGCGCCATGTTTGCGATGGATGTCGTGGATTACTTTCCAAAAGGCAATGTGCAGGTCTATGACTATATTTCACGCTTACTCATCCGTCTCGAAAAGAACCGCTCGGTGGCGATAGGGGTGTTGGAGCCAGATGACCGCCAGAGAAAAAAACTCTGTAGCATTCTGGCCCGTTACAACTTTGATGTATATCCGTTCAATGATGCCCAAAAGGTCGCTGAATCCATCGAACTGCACAAAATCAGCCTGTTACTTGTGGCGGAAAAGGCCAACGAAGGGCAGGGCGTTGCCTTGGTACCCCGGTTACGTCAATCATTTAATAAAGATCGGCTGGCGATTATTGGCATGGCCAATGGCGGGCAAGACGGAAAATCTGCACAGTTCATTAAAAATGGCGCGAATGATTACATCATCCGTCCATTCAGTATCGAAGAATTGCTGTGCCGTGTGCAGCTTAATGTGGTCAATGCAGAGCTCTTCCATGCCCTCAATGAAGCCGCCCACACTGATTGGCTGACTGGTATCTACAATCGCCGCTACTTCTTTTTGCGCGCCCCGGAAATCATGGCAAAACACAGCGACACGGTGGTTGCACTGTTGGATATAGATCACTTTAAAGTGGTTAATGACAGTTACGGCCATGATGCTGGCGATGCAGCACTGAAAGCGATCGCCGGACAGTTAAAACTGCTCACCGATCACGGCATGGTGGCCCGTATGGGGGGCGAGGAGTTTTGCTTATTGGT
>CAXQZJ010000085.1:0-4349 GCA_964228145.1 Alteromonadaceae bacterium
GAAAGCTTGCAATTAGCTCAATTTAAAGGTGAAAACGTGTCGAATAAAGCTCCTAATAGCTTCAATCCTGCGGTCTTTTACCCGGCCGCAGCAATTATTGGTGCGTTATGTCTGATCAGTGCACTATTACCCAATCAAACCGAACAAATATTTTCGGTCGTACAATCCGGTATCATTTCATACGCTAGCTGGTTTTATGTTCTTAGTGTCGCCATCATTATCGTTACTGTGGGATATTTGGCCTTATCACAATATGGCGGGATTAAATTAGGTCCAGACCACAGCAAGCCTAAATATTCTCGTCCTACCTGGTTCGCCATGCTGTTCTCTGCCGGCATGGGAATTGGCTTAATGTTTTTCGGCGTAGCTGAGCCAGTAATGCATTACATGGCACCGCCCTCTGCCGAGCCACAAACATTGGCGGCGATGCGTGAAGCCATGCACACCACCTTTTTCCACTGGGGCCTGCATGCCTGGGCTATTTACGCCATTGTGGCTCTGATGCTGGCTTTCTTCGCCTATCGGCACAATTTACCCTTATCCTTGCGCTCTGCGCTTTACCCCATTATCGGTGACAAAATCTACGGGCCTATCGGCCATGCGGTGGACGTCTTTGCTGTCATAGGCACAGTGTTCGGCGTTGCGACTTCACTGGGAATAGGCGCATCTCAGGTGAATAGTGGCTTAAATTACCTGTATGAGCTCCCTGTATCTACCAATGTGCAAATTGGCCTGATTATTGGCATTACCCTGTTGGCAGTAGTGTCAGTAGCGACCGGTTTAGAAAAGGGCATTCGCCGCCTTTCCGAGCTGAATATGATCATGGCTGTGTTACTGCTTATCCTGATTCTTGCACTCGGCCCGAGCATTTTTCTAATGGAAGCTTATGTTCAGAATATTGGGGGCTACCTCACAGGTCTGGTGCGCAACACCTTCAATTTATTTGCTTATGACAAAACCGACTGGATTGGCGGCTGGACCATATTCTATTGGGGCTGGTGGTTAGCTTGGGCGCCTTTTGTCGGTCTTTTCATTGCGCGAATCTCTCGTGGCAGAACCATTCGCGAATTCATTGTAGGGGTATTATTAATTCCCACTGGCTTTACCCTGTTTTGGATGACCGTTTTTGGCAATAGTGCCATTGATATGATCGCTAATCAGGCCATGGGCCACATTGGTGAAGCGGTACAACAAGACACCTCGTCGGCATTATTTGTGTTTCTGGAGCAATTCCCGTTTGTCAGTGTTCTGTCTTTTATCGCGGTGTTGATGATTGTCGTATTCTTCGTCACCTCCGCCGACAGTGGTTCACTGGTGGTTGATATGCTGTGCTCGGATGGCTCAGACAATACGCCGGTTTGGCAGCGAGTGTTTTGGGCATCTATGGTTGGCTTAGTGGCGATAGCCCTGATGCTGGCGGGCGGTTTGAGTGCGTTGCAAACCATGACCATCGCCAGCGCACTGCCGTTTACCCTATTGTTGCTGACGGGCATGTTGGGACTCCTTCGGGCACTCAGAATTGATGCATTTAAGCGTGACAGCCTAACCGCCAACATTGTTTCTTCAGCACCTTATGTAACGAAGCAGGACTGGCGCAAACGATTAGAAACCGTGATTGATTTCCCCAGCCAACGGCGAGTGCGCCAACACCTGAAAATGGTTGTGTTGCCAGCGATGCAGCAGGTACAGGACGAAATGGAAACAAAAGGCCTGGGCGTCGTTCTAGAGGCTGAACAGGACTTAGTGCGTTTTAGTGTCGAGCACAACGATGAAACTGATTTTGTGTACTCTGTTTACTGTGGCAAGCACGTTTCGCCAAGCTTATCTGATGAACAAGAGACTCATTATTTCCGAGCCGAGGTGCATTTACGCGAAGGCGGCCAGGACTATGACATCATGGGATGGTCAGAGCTGGAAGTGATTAATGACATCATTGAACAATATCAAAAACATCTGCATTTTTTGCATATGCTCAATTAGACCAGAAGGCCACAACGGTGGCCTTTTATTTATCCCTTTGTAGCTGGCCGACATCCAGCATAGGTGCAGCATCTAACTCTGATGCATCCATCATTTTAGCGATGCGCTGTACCGTCGCCACCAGCTGGGTTTGTTCCCACTCCTCGAGAGATTCGAAGCGCTGGATAAAATGCTCCTGCAGCGGCGTCGGGGCATCATCGACAACAGCCTGCCCCTGTTCGGTAAGGTGTAAGCCCACACGTCGTTTATCTTCAGTAGAACGCACACGTGATACGTACTGTCGAGCTTCTAATCGATCCAGAATACTGGTCACGGTAGCCGGGCTAAGGTTGATTGCATCTGCAACCTGACGGGCGAGAATCCCATCCTGAGAGGCAATTTGCTGTAATACGATCAACTGAGGCCCGGTTAGCCCAGATTCACGATTTAGCTTTTTAGAGTATAAATCAATCGCCCGAATGACCCGACGCAGTGACACCAGTAATTCTTCATATTTTTTCAAGGCAGACTCCGACAACGCGGTTTTTCGCGCAACATAACAGAAATCGAGTCTAAAGTAATTTGATCTGAGAGTTAACCCTGTTGTGTTTCAGTCACAGCGACCAGAATTTTACTCATTAATGATTGCGGTGGTGTGTCCGATGGGAAGTTGAGCCGTTCAATAAGCAAAGGGCAATCCGCCATTTGTCGACCATGTGCTGGCAGCCATTCGTCAAGCAGATGCGCCACGGATGGGCCAATGCCCTGCCACTCACCCTGATATATTTGCTCAGCATATTCCATTTCAGGCAAAGTCAGATACCGCATATTTTCTGCCAGCGGGTAGTCCTGATGGGCTACGGCCACCGCGACCCCCATGTGAGGGCGTGCAGTATGGGTTGGGTCGTTGAAGTAAAGCGTAAAAGTTTGCGTCATTTGTGGTGACAGCTGGTGCGTTCGACGCCACTGCATAAATGCCGGCATTTTTGTTATCAATTGCTGTTCGGCGCCATAGTGGTCGAGCAAGGCTAACGTCATCGCGGGTAGATGAATCATCACGGGGCGGGTCTGAATAGCGTCTGATTTCCTGTTGGGTGTCGCAACTGCTTCAAATAACCGCCAGTTAGGCTTAAGCCTGAATGCACTAGGTGACACACCAGTTTGCTGTTTAAACACACGGCTAAAGTGCTCGACAGATTGGTAGCCAAATTGCAATGCAATATCAATTACGCGCTTGCCGGGCATCGCCATCAAGGTTAAGGCTGCCCGCTGTAAGCGTCGCGACTGACAATACTGCTGTACTGTCACCCCCATCACCTGATGAAAGCGACGCTGAAAGTGGAATTCAGAAACACACGCGACCCCGGACAGACGTTTAGCACTCAGGTCTGATTCGGGGTGTTTTTCTATAATTGCCAGTACCGCTTCAAGTTGCATCGTTAACTCCTTGTCATCTTGCTGTCCAGACTACAGCGATAGGATTGAAAAAACCTGATACATCTTGCGCATTTACATGGACTGAATTAATGCCCATAGTCACCGTAAATGATAAGGAAACAATATGCCGCGCTTTTTAATCTTGATTACCACACTGATGTTATCTGCCTGTTCCAGTATTCCCGTGTCCACCATGTTAAGCATGGCGACTTTTGGTGAGGAAGAGTTTATTGCGATTAACCCGGACATCGTTCAAAGCCGTATCACCCTGGATGCGCCCTTTATTGCCGATGCTGACAACACCAAAATTGAGGTGATGATAAACCAACCGGAGGGCGAGTTAATACTCCCCTTTAAGCTTAAGGTGATTGGGCAACAACGCCTGCCGGCACAAGGCGGTTGGCTGAATAAACGACCAGCACGTAATCAGTTCTTGCTAACCTTAACCGATCAGGCAAAAGCGTCGTTCGTTGACCTGCAGCAGCGCGTCAAACAGCAAGGTACTGACGGTATTGGCCTGAATATCAACGCGCGTATATCGGTCCCTGATGGAACCGACGCTCCTCCCGTGATGATTCACATGACCATTGAACTAAAGCTGGATTCTCAACAGGGCTTTTTCACCCTGTTTGAAGATGTTGAACTGGATATGAGTAAACAAAAGCAATCACTTTGAAGCGCGCTGAAATCCAGCGACCTGAGCATCGAGAGTTTCAGACAGGTCAGTCAAAGACAAGGTCTGCTCTGCCATGGTGCTCACGTGACGTATATTGTCTGCTGATAAATCAGAAATGTTGCCCATATTGTCGTTAATGTCTTTGATGCTATAGGACTGCTGCTCGGTTGCTACGGCAATTTGACGAGAAATGTCTAAAATATGCGCAAACTTTTGTTTATTAGTACTCAGGATTTCCTCAGCCTGCATTATCGATTCCGCGGTCTGCTGGGAGCCA
>CAXQZJ010000086.1:0-29852 GCA_964228145.1 Alteromonadaceae bacterium
CCATTTTTGGCAACCACATAAATCTCTTTTCCGTATTTTGAATAAACTTTTGTTTTCGCACCGGCAGTTTTCTGCATGGATGCTTTACGTACTTCGTAGGCTCGGCCCATCGGGTTCTACTCTCGGATTGTCAGCATAACAGTGCGCAGGATTTTACCCATTTTGGGCCAAGATACCAAATATCCTGTTTAGCGCTATTATTCAGCAGGCAGTGTATAGTTGAAATGGTAATAATGTTTACCATTGTCGATTTCAATTCGCATTTGTCCTTTGATACCGGCCAATTCATCGGTGCCGGAATCGGCCACAATCTCCAGCAACTGTCGTTGTTCACCGCGCGACATCATGCCAAAATGTTGAACTACAAAGCTGCCACTGAGGCCCTGCACTGTTGCCTGAATCCACTCCAGTGCCACATATCCTGCCGAGCCATTTACCGGCGTTCTGCAACTCAGCATCTCACCCACGGCAGTCCCTTGGAGTTCACCATAATAGGTTTTCTTGATCGCCATGCGCCCTGGCACAACACTTGATTGCGAGGCAACAACAGACTCAAGGGGGCTCAGCTCAACATGAAATTCGCCTTTAACCTGGGGCATCGATTTTCCTTAACTGACGATATGCTTATTGACGATAATGCCTGCACAACACGTTAAGGTAAAGCCTTGATAACAGGTCAGAAGCCGGCCGCACCTGGCCGGCCGGCAACATTCGCTAGCGGATGGAGGCCTGATAAATGGCTTCAATAGAATTATTCAGCGTAGTATCAAATTCATCATCGCTTTGTTGCGCAGATAAACCCTCAGTTAGCGCCCGGCTAAAGCTGGCAATCATGCCGCTATTTTCAGCCAGCTTATGATTCGCTTCTTCGCGCGGATACCCCCCTGACAACGCCACCACTCTGATTACCTGAGGATGAGCAATTAACTCCTCATAGAAGCCAGCATGGGTTGGCAGCGTTAGCTTGAGCATTACTTTTTGTTGTGCTTCAAGGCTATCCAGATGCTGCAAAATCGATGCCTTTAACAACGTCTCGGCGGCCGCTTTATCTTCAATATGGATATCCACTTCAGGTTCTATGATAGGCACTAAACCCGCCGCTAGAATTTGCTTACCCACCTCAAACTGTTGAGCTACAACCGCATCAATACCTGCTCCATTCGCGGCCTTGATAACTGAGCGCATTTTGGTGCCAAAGACTCCTTGCTGGTTGGCTTTTTCGAGTAACGCTGCCAGACCGGGGATTGGCTTCATCAGTTGCACCCCATTTTGCTCATCAGCCAGACCTTTATCGACCTTAAGGAAGGGGACAACCTGCTTTTGTTGCCACAAGTACTGTGCTGAGGGCATCCCGTTAAATTCCCGGTCTAAGGTATCCTCAAACAAAATCGCCCCTAAGACACGCTGACCATCGAACGCCTTGCTACTGACGATACGGGTACGCATGCTATGCACCATATCGAACATCTCGACATCCGAGCCGTAGGCAGTTTCCTCTACCCCGTAGAGGCGTAACGCCTTTGGCGTACTCCCGCCACTTTGATCCAATGCCGCAATAAAACCCTTATCTTGGCTTACTTTGTCGAGCATCTGTTGCTTCGCTGATGCCATAATCTATCTCCTTTGCTTAGTACTTTAATTCACGGGTACAGTTTGTCGTTCTGTTGGGTGCTTATGCACCTCTTGTTATTACAAAAAAGGCCAGTTAAATACCGGCCTTCTGAGGTGTTAATGCTGCTGTGCTGCGCGCTTTTCCAGCATAGCCACTGCAGGTAATACTTTGCCTTCAACAAATTCAAGGAAGGCACCACCGCCAGTCGAAATATAGGAAATCTTTTCACTCAGGCCATACTTGTCGATCGCCGCCAAGGTGTCACCACCGCCGGCAATTGAGAAAGCGTCACTATCGGCGATAGCATTTGCTACTACTTCGGTGCCCTTAGCAAAATTATCGAACTCAAAAACGCCGCATGGGCCATTCCACAGAATGGTTTTTGCATTGGCTAACGCATCTGCCATCGCTTGTGCCGTTTGAGGTCCATAATCAAGAATTTGCTCATTGTCGCTTACCTCGTTTACCGCCTTAATTTCGGCACTGGCAAATTCTGAAAACTCAGTAGCAACCCTAACGTCAGTGGCATCAGGAATATCTAATTGTGACATCAATCGCTGCGCTTCTGGGATCAAATCGGCTTCATACAACGACTTACCGACATTATGACCCCGCGCGGCAATAAAGGTGTTGGAAATTCCACCGCCAACAATTAATTGATCACACACTTTGGATAACGCGTCGAGAACGGTCAGTTTAGTCGACACTTTCGAGCCACCCACTACCGCTACCAGCGGTCGGGCAGGATTGTTCAACGCTTTGCCAAGGGCTTCAAGCTCATTCGCCAGCAATGGTCCGGCACATGCGACGGGCGCATACAAACCCACCCCATGAGTACTGGCCTGCGCGCGATGTGCGGTACCAAACGCATCCATCACATAAATGTCGCATAGCGCAGCATACGCACGGGACAGGCTGACATCGTCAGCCTTTTCGCCCATGTTAAAGCGTACGTTTTCCAACACCACCAGCTCGCCTTCGGCCACATCAACGCCGTCTAAATAATCGTTCTCCAAACGAACCGGAAAGTCGACCAGGGTTTTAAGATGATCTACCACTGGCTGCAACGAGAAAATGTCTTCAGGCTGGCCTTCTGTGGGACGCCCTAAATGAGACATTACCATGACTTTGGCGCCAGCCTTGATGGCAGTCTCGATGGTCGGCAGTGCAGCTCGAATCCGCGCATCCGACGTTACTTTGCCTTCTTTGATAGGCACATTGAGATCTTCGCGGATTAACACGCGCTTACCTTTCAGGTCCAAGTCGTGCATTTGTAAAATTGCCATGGTGTTTCCTTTAGCCTTATTTAATCGATAATCTGATGCATTGCCCACGCTGTATCCAGCATGCGATTAGCAAAACCCCATTCGTTGTCACACCAAACTAATGTTTTGACTAATTGCCGGTGGCTCACGCGAGTTTGACTGCCATCTACAATGCACGAATGGGCATCATGGTTAAAGTCACAAGATACCAAGGGTTCCTCGGTATAATCTAAAATCCCCGCTAACGCACCCTGTTTTGCTTGCTTAAGGGTGTTATTGACCTGGGCTATGTCAACCTGAGTTTCAAGGGTCACACTCAAGTCCATTGCTGTCACATTAATTGTCGGCACACGCACTGCGATGGCCTCAAAGCGCCCGGCAAACTTGGGTAGGATGCGTTCAATCCCTCGCGCTAAACGTGTGTCGACAGGGATAATTGATTGACTGGCGGCGCGAGTGCGACGTAAATCAGGATGGTACGCATCGATGACCTGTTGATCGTGCATGGAGCTGTGGATAGTCGTAATGGTACCGCTGTTTACACCGTACACCCTATCCAACACTTCAATGACCGGCACGATACAATTGGTGGTGCAGGAACCGTTGGATACAATATAGTGCTGTGGCCCAAGCAAATGTTGGTTCACCCCGAACACGACGGTAGCGTCCATATCACCGCTGCCTGGTTGAGAAAACAAGACCTTTTTGGCACCTTGACGCAGATGTTGTTCTCCATCAGCCCTGCTACTGTAGCGGCCTGTACATTCCAGTACGATATCGACCCCCAAAGCTTGCCAAGGAAGCTCGTCAATAGACTCACTGTGTAACAAACGAATAGATTGGTTCGCAACTTTTAATCCACCCGGCTGCTGCTCTACTGTGAATCTAAACCGGCCATGGGTAGTGTCATACTTTAATAAATGTGCAATGCCTTCAGGTGATGCCAGTTCATTGATCGCCACCACCTCGATCTGTTGGTCTCTGCCACTTTCAAATAAGGCACGCAGGATACTACGACCTATACGGCCAAACCCATTGATGGCGATGCGTAATTTTTCAGGGGGGTGCTGCTTCAAACGAGATTCCGGCTAACCCTTATCAGGGCCGTTATTGTGCCTTTTGTCACCTCAATGAGCAATATGCCTGTATGCATGCACTAGGATCCGGAAGCGGCAGCGTGTAAAGATTCTCACCTACCTATCCCGGAAATAAAAAATTCAACAATCGAACATGCTAAGGAATTTATTTAACGTAACTTGAATAAATATTTTCTTAATCGATTAATTCCTGCATAGTGATGGCGCTGAAAAAAACAGCATGTCAAACTATGTGCGGCCGTTGAGCAGTTCCAGGCTAAACAATATAAGGATTTTTTTACGGGAGTTTTTACATCATGTTTGAAAATATCAACATGGAAGAAATGACGAATGATTATATCATTCCGTGGGCCATCAATATTGGTATGGCACTTATTATTTACATCGTTGGCCGTATCGTTGTTGGAATATTGGTTAGCGTATTAGGCAAACTGCTCACCAAAGCAAAATACGACAATATGCTGGTCGAGTTTATTCAGGCCATCGCCAATGCTGTCTTAATGCTGTTCGTGATTGTCGCTTCACTCAATGAGCTCGGGGTTGACACAACCTCGTTAGTTGCTTTGTTGGGTGCTGCCGGTTTAGCCATCGGTCTCTCTCTGCAAGGATCGTTGCAAAACTTTGCTGCGGGCGTGATGTTGCTGGTGTTTAAGCCGTTCCGTTCAGGTGATTTTGTTGATGCTGGCGGCGCAACCGGTATCGTCGAAAATATCAGCATTTTTACCACGCAAATCCGTACCGGCGACAATAAATCAATCATAGTGCCAAACGGTTCTATTTATGGCGGTAATATCACTAACTTCTCAGCCAAACCTACCCGTCGCGTAGACATGGTATTCGGTATTGGTTATGACAGTGATTTGAAAAAAGCGAAAGCTATTCTTGAAGAAATGGTCAATGCCGATGAGCGTGTTCTCAAAGATCCTGCACCGGTAGTTGCAGTTAGTGAATTAGCAGACTCCAGTGTCAATTTCATTGTTCGCCCCTGGGTCAATTCAGCCGATTATTGGGGTTTGTACTGGGATATGCACGAGCGTGTTAAATTACGCTTCGATCAGGAAGGTATCTCCATTCCATTCCCGCAGATGGATGTGCACATCAGCAAAGACGATTAATCTCGTATCAGTATTTAGAAGGCTCCATTTGGGGCCTTTTTTATTCATGGTGCTCGACCAAATCAACATTTTTCACGTTTGTAGCCTGTTGTTACCATCGCCAGTCTTTTCGAATCACCGTATGCTGACCTTTTAACCACTGTGGATGCAGCATGTTACTCTCTCATGCCAAACAGATATTTGCCGGTCATCCGGGGCAACGGCTGCTGGCCGTTGATGTGCTACGCGGTTTAACCATTACCGCCATGGTGCTGGTTAATAACCCTGGCAGTTGGTCATATGTTTATGCCCCGTTAGCCCACGCTAAATGGCACGGCTATACGCCCACCGACCTGATTTTCCCCTTTTTCATCTTTATTATGGGGATCTCGATGGCGATTGTTGCAAAACGACATCAACAACTGCCAACCCGTGTCGTGCTCACCCAAGGCCTCAAACGAGCCGGCAAGTTAGTGCTATTGGGACTCGCTCTGGGACTCTTTTATTACAACTTTCGGCAACCTGATTACAGCTGGATTGAACAGCGCTTGATGTCGATTCGTATTCCCGGTGTGCTACAACGCTTAGGGATTGTGTTTTTCTTTACCTTATTGATAGTCCAATTCTGGCGCCGTACAGGACAGTGGTTATGGGTTGCTATTCTGTCATTGGGTTACTGGGCCGCGCTTGTTTGGCTGCCCTACAGCGATGACGCTGGCAACCTGTATCAAGGCCAGCTCGAATTTGGTAACAGCCTAACCGCCTGGCTGGACAATCTGCTATTAGGCTCCAGTCATGTTTACTACGGTAATGCGCAGCCTTTTGCGTTTGATCCCGAAGGCATCCTAAGCACCTTACCTGCCATCGCTGGCGCATTAATCGGTGTTGCCTGTGGACGTCTGTTAATTGACCCGACTATGTCCACCGCCTCCA
This sequence comes from Alteromonadaceae bacterium, assembly GCA_964228145.1. Classification (GTDB taxonomy): domain Bacteria; phylum Pseudomonadota; class Gammaproteobacteria; order Enterobacterales; family Alteromonadaceae; genus Pseudobowmanella. The sequence goes on from CAXQZJ010000086.1 coordinate 6,002, forward strand.
AAGCGAGCAAACTAATGATGTGGGGTCTCGCGGCAATCTTCACAGCATATTTGTGGTCATTCATCTTACCCTTTAACAAGGCCCTGTGGACCCCCAGCTACATGTTAGTCAGTAGTGGCTGGGCAATGGTATTGCTGAGTCTGCTTATCTGGGTTCTGGATATTCGGGGCATTCGATTATGGTCTGCGCCTTTCATCGTATTTGGCGCCAACGCGATCGCTTTTTTTGTGTTCTCTGGAGTGGTAGCGCGGATCCTGAATATGATTACCGTTGCCGACACAAGTATTAAAAACTGGAGCTACCAACAGTTCTTTGCGCCTCTATTCGGCGCTTATAATGGCTCTTTGGCCTTTGCCTTGGTGTTTTGCTGTGGCTGTTACTTAGTGATGTGGCAATTATACCGCCGAGGTATTTTCTTTAAGGTCTGACAGTTCGACTTAATTGAACATAGTCATGCCAAACGAGTTCAGGTAGCATAACTGTGTTTGACCATATCGACACGGGATGTTGCATGCCACACGACCACTTATTACGGGCCAATGCCCGCTTTGTAAACTGGATTCAACATCAGGCCCTGCCCTTTTGGGCCAGCCGGGGAATCGAATCCAGCACCGGTGGCAGCTGGGAGCGGGTCATGCTGGATGGTACACCTGATCGAAGTGCCCCCCGCCGCGTTCGGGTTAACGCCCGTCAAACCTACAGCTTTTGTGCTGCCATTGATATGCAATGGATGTCAACAGAACAAGGCTTGCCAGTCATCGCTGGACTACAGCGCTTTGTTACCACACATGCCGCTCAAGCTACATACAATGGCGGTTTTGTGCATGTGCTTAATGCTGATTTAAGTGTCGCAGATTCTCGTTTGGACTTATACGATTGTGCCTTTCATCTGTTTGCCGCGGCCGCCCGTTATAAAGTGCTACACGACCCCACTGCACTGACATTTGCAAATCAGTTAATGTCTTTGCTCGACACACAACTTAAAGGACCAAATGGAGGCTGGCTTGAGGGCGATGGCGAACCCAAAGAGCGCCGCCAAAATCCACACATGCATCTTTTTGAGGCCTTCCTAGCCTGGTATGAAGCCAGTCAGGAGCCCAAGTGGCTGGCTCGGGCCGGTGAGATGTATGCGCTATTTGAACACGTGTTGTTTGACCATAATCGCGGGGTTTTACTCGAGTTCTTCGAGCAAGACTGGACTCCGGCGGGCAAAGGTCGCGGTGAATTGGTTGAGCCCGGCCACATGTTTGAGTGGGTGTGGTTATTGCGACGTTATCAGTACCATACTGGCTGCGATACCGCACATTATTGCCAACGCTTGCTGGAAAACGGGTTAAAACTGGGCCGAATCAATGACACTGGATTGATCGTTGATCAAGTCAACCTTCAAGGTGACGTTACCCTTGCCAGTCAGCGCAACTGGCCCCTGATCGAACTCATCAAAGCCTATATCGCACAAGCGCATTACGGTGTCGCTAACGCAGAAGAGCACGCAGCAAAGAACATCGATTTATTGTTTGATGCTTACATAACCCCAGCTCAACCCGGATTATTCTTCGATCAGCGAGACGCCGACAATCAACTTTGCAGCCAATTTGTCCCCGCCAGTATTCTCTACCACCTGATTCTGGCGTGCCAGGAGGTGGCCCTTTACTGCCAACATGGCCCATCCCGTTCTGCAGGTTAATTGCGCTCGATCAAGTTAATCTAGATTGCTTGCCGCTACACTTCCGGCCATTGCTTTGATTGAGAACAAACTATGGCTACCATTGAGTTACCTGATCTGGGTCTTGTGCGCAATTACCCGCAGCAGGGGCCAAGATACACGTCTTATCCGACGGCGCTGGAAATGCACACCGATTTTTCATTGTCAGATTGGCAACAGGGACTGGCCCAATCCACCCAGCGACATCTTGGCATCTATTTGCATATCCCCTTTTGTCATAGTCTTTGCTACTACTGCGGCTGCAATAAAATTGTCACCCGCCAACAACAAAAAGCGGATGAATATGTGCAGGTATTGCTTCGCGAGATCAGTTTCAGGGCCAACTATTTTGGTTTGCACAAAGTCAGTCAAATTCATTTTGGCGGCGGTACGCCGAGCTTTCTTAGTGCTGACCAGTTAGCACTGATCTTACAGCGCATTAAAGAACGTTTCGATCTCGCCGACCAGCTGGAAATCAGTATCGAGATCGATCCTCGCCGGCTGCCGGACAACTATCTCAGCGACTTGGCGGCTATTGGCGTGAACCGAATCAGCATGGGTGTTCAGGATACTCAACGGGATGTTCAAATTGCCATTAATCGCGTGCAGGATACCGCCCTCATTGCTAACCTCATCGAGCAGGCACGTGAGGCCAATATGCACTCGGTAAACCTTGATTTGGTTTATGGTTTGCCTTATCAAACAGAGACAGGTTTTGCCGCAACTTTGTCCGATGTTATCGCCATGGACCCTGACCGCATCTCTTTGTTTAGCTACGCCCACATGCCACAACGTTTTGCAGCACAACGGAAAATCAAATCTGCAACATTGCCTGACGCAGAGGCAAAGTTAGCGCTGATGCAACAAGCGATTACCACACTTACCCATGCAGGGTACCAATTTATTGGCATGGATCATTTTGCCAAACCCCATGACCCACTCAGCAAAGCGTGGCGGGAAGACCGCGTACATCGCAATTTTCAGGGCTACACCACTTTTAATGGCGACTTGCTCGGAATGGGTGTGTCAGCAATCAGTCAGCTGGGTACCGGTTTGAGCCAAAACGCCAAGCAACTCAATGACTACTATGCACGGATGGATAATCATCAACAGGCAACGGAACGAGGCTACTTGCTCAATGAAGACGATCGCGTTCGCGCTGCTGTAATTTCTGACCTGATGTGTCAGTTAAGAGTCAATAAACAGGCATTCAATAACAAATTCGGTCTCGACTTTGACCAGTATTTTGAACAGGAACTGGAAAAGCTATCGCCCTACATCATGGATGGCTGGGTAACCAATAGCCAAGACCAACTTATCATTCAGCCCAATGCAAGGTTACTGGTGAGATTGGCATGCATGGCATTCGACCGGTATTTGCAACAGCACGTTCCCAGTCAACGTTTTTCTCAGGTGGTCTAGTAGTGAAGAAAGGCTTCAAGAGCATAACGAGTCGATGCAAAAGCCAATTTACGATCGAACAGAGTTGGTGCAAAAACCCATTCAGCTTGTTGCACTTCTTCATGCTGTAAACATAACGGAGGACGTGTCTCAACAGCCAGATGAAAGTACATATCGAGGGTCCGATAGAGTACGTTTTGATACAAATACTGGTTAGGCCAACTGCCGACAAACTCCAGTTTGGTCGTCAGAACAATGCCCGTCTCTTCCTGTAACTCACGTTGCAACGCCTGCTCGGCATTTTCGTCGGGGTCAACAAACCCACCCGGCACACCCCATTCGCCATAGCCCGGCGCTTTATTGCGCTGCAACAATAAAATGTGATCATTATGGCTGACAATAACCCCCACTGCTGCCGCTACGTTGTGAAAGAACTCAAAACCACAGTGGGTGCATCTTTCCAGCTTTTCAGAAAGGTATCGGACAGTCCGTTTACCGCACTGCTGACAAAAAGCCTGATTAAAGTCGAACATGATTAACCCCTTTAGCGGATCTTCTCTCGTTATAGTGTTAAACAAACAGAATCTGGAGCCAACTATGCAGATCACCGCCGGCCCGTCCCATGTGTGGCCACGCTTAACCTTAAGCCCTTTGTTAGCGTTATTGGTTACCTTTGTTTTATTTGCACTCATGCAGCACCTCGTCAGCCCCGATAAAGTGACTATTATCGAAACCGAAGATAGCCCGGTGTTACACTTTTTATCTGAGCCGCAAGACACCCCTGTCAGTCGCAAAACGCTTCCTCCAGAGCCTACTCGCAGTATGCCACCGGTTCGCCAATTGCCACAAACCAGTCCAAGCGCTGAAATGACGCCCGTGCAGGTCGAAATCGCCCCACCGGTTGCCAAAATTTCCCTGCAGGTGAGTCAGGGGTTCGACTCTCAAACACCCACCCCGTTAGTGCAATATCAGCCGGATTACCCGCCTGAAGCCGCCCGGGAAGGCATCGAGGGTTGGGTTCGACTGTCTTTTGACGTCGGGCGAGACGGACAGGTTGTGGCTGCCCGAGTCATCGATTCGCATCCTAAAGGGCACTTCGAACGCAACGCTTTACGTGCCATTAAACGGTGGAAATACAAGGCTGCCAGTTCAGATGGTATTGCGATTGCAACATTCAATCATCAATTAATCATGCATTTCGATATGCAATCTGTGTCAAACTAGCGTTAATCAACAAGGATTGCCTATGTTAACGATGGCGTTAAAACAATGGTTTAGCAAACCCAGTGCCGACCAACTCATGGCAGATTACGCATTGCATGGTCACCCGGATACCTTGGCACAATTGTATGACTCTCTGGCAGACGACGTTTACCATTACATTGCCAGCCAAACGGACAGTCAGCATGCACAGGATGTTGCCCAACGCGCCTGGATAAAAGTGATTGATAAACGCCAGCTGTATCGTCAGCAAGGCAACGTTAAAGCGTGGATTTTCAGAATTGCGCGAAACCTTATGCTTGATGATTTCAGAGCCAATAAAAAATTTGTCGACGAACTGGTTTCCGAGCCTAGTATTGAACCTGATTACGCCTCGCAGCTCGCAGATCAGCTGCAGTTTGAAGACTTAATGACTGCTCTTCCCGCATCACAACGCGAAGCGTTTATCCTGCAACAGGAAGGATTTTCGCTGGCGGAAATCGCCACTATCACCGAACAACCTGTCGAAACGATAAAGAGCCGTTTGCGTTATGCCCGCAACCGACTCAAGACTGCGCTGGAGAATACTCATGACTGAAGATCAGTTACAACAAGCTTACCAGCGTGCAAAGCAGCAGCATAAAGCGCCTGCCGCCAGTCGACGTTTAGTCTTAGCAAAAGCACAACGACACGCAGGTCAAAAAGGACATAAAGTGAACCCATGGAATTGGACCATGGGCAGTATTGCCGCCTCAGCTTTATTAGCGATGTACGTTTTATTAAACTTCCCACTTCCTTTACATCAGCCGTCAGCCGATAACCTGATGACGACGCTGGTTGAAGTCCACCATCTCAATAACGAACCTATCCCCGATAGCGTTTCTCAGTCAATCGCTCGACAGGCGAGCATCACCCGTCAGTATGACAATCTAACGCGTGAATTTGCTAACGCGCAACAAACCATTGCTGCCCATCATATGCGCAGGGCGACATTAATCAGTGATAATCACGAGTGGCGCCTGATGACCTGTGATCAGCATCTGATTATCCTTACGCCGGCGCTGGTTGCACGCTTAACCACAGACCAAGGCGTGGCTTTAAAACCCGGTAGTAAAGTGCAGCTGAGCTTTGATAAAGATGGACATATTGTGGCCATTAGCTCGGCTCACCATCATGCATGCCAGGCCAGCTAATCGTCTTAAAGGGACATTTAGAGGCATTTGCTTGATTAAACTGCGGTGCTTCATTAATCTGGCAAAAAAAACATGGACAAGGAAACCGCCATGAAGCGCGCACTTTTACTTACTCTGCCGATTATTATGCTTGGCTGTACCGAAATGACACCCGAGCAGCACATAGAACAAGCCCAGCTGCAGATTTCAGCACAAAATTACGATGCTGCCGTCATAGAGCTTAAAAATGCCTTGCAGCTTGCACCTAGCAACCCGGAGACACGTTTTCTGCTAGGCTCTTTGTATCTGGAACAAAAAGACTATCGCAGCGCCGAGAAGGAATTGTCAAAAGCACTGGATCTAGGGTATCCAGCGAGTGAAGTACTACCGTTACTTAGTCAGGCACTGGATAAAACTCAGGCAGATGTTGCGTTAGCGAACCTCAAGCTTGAAAGCCAGGGGCTCGACGATAATACCGCAGCCGAAATAGCCTATTTAAAACTCCAGTCAATGCTTCGGCTCAACCAACAGGAAGACGCTGAGCGTTTGATTAAGCGTATCAAGCTGTACGACACCGATTCTCACTATAAAAGACTGGCTGAGGCCTATGCTTTGGTTCTGAACGACCAACGTGAAGAGGCTTTGGTGCAAATTGAACAAGTGCTTAGTGTTGCCCCAGGCAACGAGCATGCATTACAACAAAAAGCGTCGATTCAGTTACAGTTGCGGCAATTAGAACCCGCCATCGATACCTTCAAAAAACTGCTCGATTACCATCCCGACGACCTCGACAGTAGCTTTATCCTAGCGCGCTTGTTAGTCGAATCGAATCGCGCCAGTGAAGCGGAAACCTATATTGATAAGCTGCTTGAGGTCAATGCGGAACATGGGCTATTGAACTATTACAAAGCCATGGCACGCTTCAATGCAAACGATTATCCAGCAGCATCTGACTATGTTGCCAAAGCGATTACCGATGATCCGGCTTCTCCCCAGTACCGTTTGCTGGCAGGATATGCTGCTTATGCACAGGAAGATTTTAAAAATACTGAGAGCCACTTAGCCTTAATTGCCACTGAACTGCCGGCGGGTCATCCTGGTCTGAAGGTGCTGGCGGCAAGTCAGTTGAAGTTAGGCATGAATCAAGCTGCTGGCGATACACTTGAACGCCTGGAGCAACCAGCCAAAAACGATTTGGAGCTATTCACCTTAACCAGTTTTGAATTGCTCAGAGAGGGTCATATCAGTCAAGCCGAAGCCTTGATCAAGCAAACTCAGGACATGGGCGAAAGTGCCCAAGAGTTAGCTCGTCTGGGCATTCTGCAATTGTCTGTCAACGACATGGCGGGCATTGAAAAGCTGGAAAAAGCGGTGGAACTGAATCCCGAGCTACAACAAGCTTACGCGTCTTTGGCTGTAGCATACTTACGTCAGGAGCAGTGGCAAAAAGCCAATGAGTTGGCCGAGAAGTGGCAGCAAGCATTACCCGACAGTCCCCGCCCGTTGATGCTCAAAGGGTTGTTAGCGAAACAATCTGGCCAGACTCAACAAGCCAAAGCTTTTTATCAGCAGGCTGCAAAACTCGCACCAGATGAGTTATCGACAGAGGTTCTTATTGCCGAACTTGAAGCAGAACAAGGTGACCTCAACGCTGCGATTAAGCGGGTCGAAGCCATTGTTGATGCCAACCCAGAGTATATTCCAGCGGTCGCGCGCATGGTCAAATATAAGATGGCAAACAACAATGCCAGTGCAGCCATTGATCGGGTTAAGCAGATCCAGCAAGCCCATCCAGACAACTTATCGTTACGACTATTATTGGCCAGTGCCTACAGTTTTGAACAAAAGTTCAACCAAGTCGTGCCCTTGCTGCAGCAGGCGGAAGTAAATCCCCCACCGGAATTATTTAGTCGCTTACTCGGTACGGCGCTGCTTCGTACTAACAAAGTCAAAGAAGCAGCAGATCTATATCGTGCTTGGTATCAGCGCCAACCCGAGAATCGTTATGCGCTCAATGGTCAGATTGGTATACTACGTGCTCAAAACCGCCCACAGGACGCACTTGATCTTATCCAAAGTCACGCTCAGAAATTTGGTCAGAGCCAATACACCTGGGTGATTTCCGGCTTGCTTAATATGCGCCTAGGCAACGTGGAAAAAGCCAAAAGCGCCTTTAAAGAATTATCCGAGCAAACCCGCAACTCGGTGTATGGTCAAAGCTTGCAAGCGCAATTAGCCATGCAGGCGGGAAATTGCCAACAGGCAATCCCTTTTGCGCAACAAGCCTACCAGACTCAACCCACTCACGAGCATATCAGAATGTTAGTTATCTGCCACGAAGCGACGCAACAGGCAGATAAAGCAATGACACTGCTCAATGCGCACATTAAGCGTTTTCCTGACGACCAGCTAAGCCAATTATTAATGGCAGAACGCACCTTGGGACAAAAGCCCGATCAGGCAATAGAGATCTATAAGAACTTAATTGCCAGCAATCCCAAAAATGCCGTTGCCTTGAATAATCTGGCCTACCTGTATATGCAGAAGAATCAGTATGATCAGGCGGAAAAATACGCCAGAGATGCGGTGGCGTTGTTTCCAGAACAAGCCGATATACTGGATACCTTAGGTGAGATATTATTAAAGCAAGGCGATTCTCAGGAAGCTTTATCACTGCTAACCAAAGCGGTTAATCAGGGAACCCAGAATCAAGTGATCTGGTTACACTACATACAGGCCTTGATTGCTGAAGATCAGTTGGCGCTGGCGAAACGCAAACTGTCTCAATATGAGTTTAGCGATCCACGCCTTACCGAACAGCTCGAAGCAATAAAACAGCAGCTTAACTAACGAAAAAAGCCACACAAGTTTGTGTGGCTTTTTTTAATCGGATAGCTTGTTACCCTTCGAATGTCTGAATATAAAATTCAGTCAATCCAGGCTTGTCTACACCGAGTGCAACCTTGCTATACGGGCCGCTGTCCCAAGGCGGCCTGACACCTTTACCCTGATGACAAAATACGGTTTGCCCGCGGGTTAATTCGTCGGTACTCACCACCATTTTCCCCAACTTGATATCGAACAAGTCTGGCCTGACCAAATAGGCCAAGGGGGTTGCATCATGAAAACAACAGGCACGATCTTCAGTATCCTGAGAATAAAAATCCATATAAAACTGCGCGGTTTGATCAATAAAGCTACCAAGTTTCGGATTACCGGCCGTCAACGCATTTAAAAATGTCTGATCGAAACGCAATGTATTGGTAATGTCCAATCCGAACATGACGGTGTCCCATTCTGCCTCAAAAACCATCTTTGCTGCATGTGCATCGTTCCAGATATTCGCTTCCGCGGCAGGTGTGATATTGCCAGGCACAGTCGCTGCGCCGCCCATGATCACCACTTGTTTTACCTTGTTTACGATATCCGGATCGAGCTGCAACGCGATGGCGAGGTTAGTCAATGGCCCAATAGCCGCAATGACTAACTCTCCTGGGTGAGCATTTGCCATATCAACCAAAAACTGCGCTGAGTGGCGCTCGTCCAGGGTTCCCCGAGGCTCTTGCGCAGCAACTGTACCGAAGCCCTCGTCACCATGGACAAACTTCGCGTAACCCGGCTTAGGATGCAATAATGGTCCCGCAGCCCCCTTGCATACTGGTATATCTTGCCCTGCCATCTCCGCCAGTACTTTGGCATTACGCGCTGTTTTCTCTACCTCGACGTTTCCAAATACACTGGTCAGGCCTAACACCTCAATTTGCGGGTGAAGAAAAGCGAAAAATATGGCCATGGTATCGTCGATACCCGGATCGGTATCGATAATTACTTTTACTGTCATTCCATTACCTCTGCTAAAAATTCATCGACATCGTCCAACGTAGGGATGGATGTACTTGCCCCCTCACGTTGCACCGCCAATGCTGCTGAAGCGCATGCCTGCAGCATGGCATCTTGTTGATCTTCATTACGACTTCGCGCGGCTAAATAAAAACCAATAAAGGTGTCCCCTGCCGCAGTCGTATCGACAGCGTCGACCTCAAAAGAAGATACCTGTAACACACCTTTATGACAGATTAATATCGCCCCTTCGCTGCCGAGCGTCAGGACCACCTCTGCATGTTTCCAACGCTCTGCAAAGTACGCTACTTGCTGCTCCGTATCCTGTATTCCACTGATCGCAGCAGCTTCTGTTTGGTTCACAACCAAAAGATCGACCCAAGCCGGATCAATATCGGCTTCAATCCCACATATCGGCGCCGGATTGTATGCCGTCTTTAAACCTTGTTGTTTTGCTTTTTGCAGCGTTATGGCAACTGCGTTGGTTTCATTTTGCGTCAGCAGCCAATCACCTTCAGCGGCGCTTTGTAGCGCTTTATCAATAGCAGTATCCTGAATGCGTTGGTTGGCTCCGCCAAATAACACAATGGCATTCTCCGCGGATGCGTCTACCTGAATAATAGCGTGACCCGATGCTGTATCGGTTTGCTCAACATGATCCAGATTAACACCGTAGTCAATGAGCTGTTGATAGAAGTCTTGGTCAGCGTGGCTCAGTGCACCAATGTGGCACACTCTAGCGCCAGCTCTAGCCAATGCAATAGACTGATTAGCGCCTTTGCCCCCTAAAATTCGCTGATAAGCTGTTGAGGCTAACGTTTCGCCGGGACGCACAAAGTGCGGTACCTGATAAACATGGTCAACATTGATTGACCCTAGATTGAATATTGCCATGGTGCTTTTACTCTTCTGTAGCAAGCCGTTCAGTTTATCAAACAAATCAAAGATTTGAGAAGTCCTGAAGAAAAAACTCTCGATGTATAAAAATTAGCCTTGCAAACATACTGTGTGTTGCATAGTATATACTGTGTCACACACAGTAACAGGAATCCCATGACCGCAGATGTTGAACGACTGACCAAACTGGCGATGGAACTACGCCGTGGCGCCCTGACCATCGCGGTGTTTAGTGCGTTGCGTCAGCCTCATTACGGATATTCACTGCGTAAATTGTTGCTCCATGCTGGCTTGGATATCGATGAGGGTACCTTATACCCGTTATTAAGACGTCTTGAACAACAAGGCTTGCTCAATAGCGAATGGCAACAGCATGAAGGCAGAAAACGACGCATTTACCAAATCAATACACAAGGTCAACAAGCCCTTGCCCATATGCAGCGTGAGTGGTCGGCGTTGCAAAATACCTTAACTCTACTGGCGGAATAAAGCATGAAATGGATACAAAGATATGTCGCTGCGGTAAAAGCTCACTTACCCGACGAATTGAAACAGGATGTCTCCGAGGAACTTTTAGCGAATTTGCAAGATCAGGTCGCTGACCGCGAAGAGTTACTCGACCGGGCTTTGACTGAACAGGAAGTGCTCAGTATCGTTAAACAACAAGGCCATCCTAAGCTCACTGCAAATCGCTATTTACCAAGGCGCTCATTAGTTAATGAGGCCCTGTTCCCGGTATTCACCGAAGTCCTGAAATGGGTGTTTACTGCGCTGTTTATCGGTCATGCGGTGATGGGCTTGCTTCAGTTTGTTAACACTGAGGGAAACCATTATGTCACCATCACATTTTCAGTTTTATTCGATACGCTGGAGTCATGGGTGTGGGCATTTGCAATTGTTAGTTTGATCTTCTATCTCGCCAGTAGTGACATTTCGTCAAAGTCATTTTTTGCTCACTGGGACCCTAGCCATCTTCCTGCAGCGACAGACACGGGTCCGCAAATTAGTCGTTTTGAAAGCGGCATGGATTTAACCTTCGGCATACTCCTGCTCGGCGCCGTTAACGCAGTATTCTTGCCTGATAACGCCACGAGTTGGGACATAATAGCCAATCAGGCCCTTTTGCAATGGTTGCCAGCCATCAATGCTTATCTGATCGGTGCACTGCTGTTCAGTCTGACCAATCTGATACTGCCCTATTACACACGCAGACGTATTATTGGCGAAGCAATACTGACACTTTTTGGCTTAGGTGTTACTGCAATGGTGTGGCAGGTGTCTTCCGCGTTTCGCGTCGTCCGCTACGACAATGATGAAATCGTTAAAGATTATCTGATCCCCGATTTTGGCTGGCAAATTGCCATCACCGTGATTGCTGTAGTGCTGGTTCTGGAACTTGTTTCTTTAGCGCGCAAAGCCCGCAAGTTTCACCATTAAAAAAGGCTGCATAAGCAGCCTTTCCCCTACAACTCGGGCGACTCCGGGTCTGCCGCGCCAGCGGCGATGACCTCAACACCATCAACCCTCTGCAATCCGCGGGGAAGCTTATTCCCGCGTCTGCCTCTTTCTCCCTGAAAGTGCTCCAGGTCGGCTGGCGACAATGTCATCGACCGTTTACCGGCAATGATTTTCACGCTGGCACCGGTCGGCACCACCGCCAGCGCTTTGACTATTTCCTCGCGGCTTTTCGCCCGTGCCGAAGGAATACTTAGGATTTTATTGCCTTTGCCTTTACCTAAGCTGGGTAGATCACGCAACGGGAACATTAGCATTCTGCCTTCACTTGAGATGGCAAGGCACCAATCCTGCTCTGCATCTTTAACGGCCTGAGGTGGGATCACACGGGCTGCTGCAGGTAAGCTTAAGAAGGCTTTGCCTTTCTTATTTTTGCTGACCATGTCTTCAAACCTACCGACAAAACCGTATCCTGCATCGGAGGCAACCAAATATTGCTGCTTATCCGCGCCCATCAAAACATGCTCAATATTTTCGCCAGCAACAATATCGAAGCGTCCGGTCAATGGCTCGCCCTGGCTACGTGCCGAAGGCAGGCCATGGGCATCACAACTAAAGGTGCGACCGGAGGAATCAAAAAACACAGCTTGCTGGTTGCTACGCCCGCGCGCGTCTGACAAGAAGCTATCTCCGGCTTTGTAACTCAACCCCCGGCTGTCAACATCGTGGCCTTTCGCACAGCGAACCCAGCCTTTTTGTGACACCACGACAGTTACAGGTTCTGACGGAATCAGTTCTTTTTCCGATAACGCTTTTGCATCCTGACGTTCCACCAATGGCGAGCGTCGGTCATCACCATACTTTTCTGCGTCACTGAGGATTTCTTTTTTAATCAGCGTTTTTAAGCGCTGATCAGATCCCAGCAGCAGTTGAAGCTTGTCCCTTTCTGCAGCTAGCTCATCCTGCTCACCACGGATTTTTTGCTCTTCCAGCTTCGCCAAATGACGAAGTTTGAGTTCCAGAATGGCTTCGGCCTGCTTGTCACTTAACGAAAATCGCTGCATCAACTCTTGCTTCGGTTCGTCTTCATAGCGAATGATGCGAATGACTTCATCAATATTTAAAAACGCAATCATCAAGCCTTCAAGGATATGCAGGCGGGCTAGTACTTTGTCGAGGCGGTATTGTAAGCGTCGGGTCACCGTATCTTTGCGGTATACCAACCATTCTTTCAATATGGTGCGTAGATCTTTAACCTGAGGACGGCCATCTAACCCAATCATATTCAGGTTGACCCGATAGCTCTTCTCCAGATCAGTGGTGGCGAACAAGTGCTGCATCAATTGCTCGATATCCACGCGGTTGGAACGCGGTGTGATAATCAACCTGGTTGGATTTTCATGATCAGATTCATCGCGCAGGTCGCTCACCATAGGTAACTTTTTGGTTTGCATCTGCGCTGCGATTTGTTCAAGGACTTTGGCCCCGGATGCTTGATGGGGTAACGCCGTGATAACAATTTCACCGCCCTCATCTGCATAAACCGCGCGCATTTTGATCGAGCCACGTCCGGTTTGATACAACTTCCGAATATCCTCTTTGGGCGTAATAATTTCCGCCTCTGTTGGATAATCGGGTCCCTGAACATGGGCTAACACATCATCCAGTTCCGCTTTACTGTTATCCAGCAACATCGCGCAGGCATTAGCAAGCTCGCGGACATTGTGGGGCGGAATATCCGTTGCCATGCCGACGGCAATCCCTGTGACGCCATTCAGCAAGATGTGTGGCAAACGAGCAGGTAGTACTTTCGGTTCTTGTAGCGTACCGTCGAAGTTAGGCACCCAATCTGCAGTCCCCTGCCCCAGTTCACTGAGCAACACTTCACTGAAACGGGATAACCTCGCCTCGGTGTATCGCATCGCGGCGAAGGATTTTGGATCGTCGGGCGCACCCCAGTTACCCTGACCATCGACAAGTGGATAACGATATGAAAAGGGTTGCGCCATCAGCACCATGGCTTCATAACATGCTGAATCACCATGGGGGTGAAATTTACCTAACACATCACCCACAGTTCTGGCCGATTTTTTGTACTTGGCGTTAGCCGACAAGCCGAGATCCGACATGGCATAAATGATCCGTCGCTGCACCGGTTTAAGGCCATCACCAATATGTGGCAATGCACGGTCCATAATGACGTACATGGAATAGTTTAAGTAGGCCTCTTCGGTGAAGCGGCTTAGCGCAAGCTGCTCCGTGCCATCGGCGTTGATGATGATATCTTGGCTCATAGACTCTGTTGTTCTTTTGTTTTATCTGGCACACCTTGCGTGTGCTGCCATCGATTGCTGTTTGCTAACCATAACCCGCAAGGCCGTTAGCAGTCCACACATTGCGCTGAAAGTTCCTCACTTTCAGCGCAGTCTTAGTTAAGGTTGCTGATAGCTGACTTTATACACGACATTGGCGTAATCATCTGCGATCAGGATACTGCCGTCCGGGTGATTGATAATCGCGCTGGGTCGACCCCATACCTCATCGCCGGGCTGCAACCAGCCTTGTACCAGTGGCTGGTAATCGGTGATCTTGTCATCTTTTACAAATGCGACCATCACCTGATAGCCGACTTTTGATGAGCGATTCCAGGAACCATGTTCGGCAACAATCAAGGCATCCTGATATTCAGCAGGGAAGCGATCGCCCCGGTAAAACTGAATGCCTAGCGGTGCTGAATGGGCCTGAATATTTAACGCTGGTAGTCGGAATTGATCGGGCGACTTACCCTGACCAAACTCTGGGTCAATCACATCACTGCCGTGGATATGTGGGTAACCGAAATGCTGACCATTCTCGCTTACGTGATTGATTTCGCAAGGAGGAATGTCATCACCCATCATGTCGCGGCCGTTATCTGAAAACCAAAAATCACCATCATCCGGGTTCCAGTCGAATCCCACGGAGTTTCTCACCCCTTTGGCTACCAATTGCTTCTCGCCCGTCGACAGATTGTATTTGTATATGGTTGAGTAAGGATCAGCCGGATCACAGATGTTGCAGGGCGCGCCGACCGGCACATGCAGCCATCCCTGGGGGTCGAAATCGATGTACTTCCAGCCATGATGACGGTCGCTGGGTAAGCCATCAATAACCACTGTGGGTTGCGGAGTATCATTCAGTGATTCGAGAACGTTTGCATAGCGCAATACCCGACTAATCTCAGCCACGTAAAGGTCGCCATCCCGATAGGCGATGCCCGATGGCATGTTCAGTCCTGATGCAATCTCCAGGACTTTGTCTGCGCTGCCATCCTTATCTGTATCCAATACCGCGTGTACTTTACCTGCACTGCGGCTACCGACGAACAAGGTACCGTCTTCCGCAAGAGCCATCTGACGGGCGTTCTCCACATCACTGGCATAAATGGATATGCTGAAACCATCAGGCAGGGTCAAAGAGTCGAGCGGCAGATTGGCCTGAGCTGTTGCCGATATTGCTGAAAACGCTACAACACCACCTATCAATGTCGATTTCATCATGTCTCTCCCATTATTAGACGCTACAACCATAGCATTGGCTATTTATTCGAACCATTCAAATTGGTTATAGTACTCCCAATTCTCGATTTAGGAATCTTTATGCGCATCGCGCCGTTATTTTGCCTGTTATTTTTTGCATTGCTGTTACCGGCCAGCGCGCAGCAAACGAATTACGATTTGTCGAACCTCCCTGCGCCCAGAGATGTGATTCCACCTCAAGCTGATGTCCAGCTATTGGACACCGATCAGGTCATGCACCTCAACCCCCGGATAAAAATCCTTGAGGAAAGAAACGGACATCGCCTCACCCTGGATCAGGCCGTAAACCGCATTGATGAGTTCCATTATCCCGCTAACAGTGATGCTAATTTCGGCTTTGATCGGAATGGTTTATGGCTACACGTTTCATTGGCAAATTTTACCAAGCTGCCAGACTGGGTGGTCAACATCCGTCACGCCCAACTGGAACAAGTCAGTTTCTATCTTCTTCACAATCAACAACTGGTTGATTACGCCCATCAGGGCAAGTTGTCTCGATCGCAACCTAGCCGACTACCGGCGTTTTCGTTGTCGCTAGAAAACGCAAATCAACATGATCTATTTATCCGCGTTGAATCACAAAACAGTGCCAGAATTATCCCCTTACAACTTTATCCAGAATCCCTTTACCTGTCCCAAACGGCCAATACCAATACCTGGTGGGGCATTTTTTATGGCGCTTTTTCTATCATCATGGTGGTCAGTCTGCTGATGTATTACCACCACCGGGAGGCCGGCTTTTTGGCCTTTTTCGGCTACAGTTTCAGCTTATTGTGCTGGCAACTGTTTTGGGCTGGCCACATTCAATGGCTCGTTGCGCCTGTGGATGTGGCATGGTTGAGTCGACATACCGATGTGCTGTTCAACTTTATGGGGTTGTGCGCGGCCTGGTTTACCCTGAGCTTTTTACAGGCCAAAACGACAGCCCCGCGCAGTGAATATCTGGTAAAAATTGTCATCCTCGTGTTGTCATTTTTAGTGGTGCTATCAGTTCTTGATGTGCTGCCGGTGTTCTTATTAAAAACTCTGGTGCT
Source organism: Alteromonadaceae bacterium (assembly GCA_964228145.1). GTDB lineage: Bacteria > Pseudomonadota > Gammaproteobacteria > Enterobacterales > Alteromonadaceae > Pseudobowmanella. The sequence continues at coordinate 22,284 of CAXQZJ010000086.1, forward strand.
GTGGAGCAATCTGGCAGCAGTGTTGCTGTATCTGATCGCCGGGTTCGAAAGTTACAGTCGCCATTACCTGCCGGCCAGGTATTATATTTTTGCCTGGTCCGTGGTGCTGAGTTGTGCGTTGATTGGCACCTCCAGCATTCTTGGCTTAATTCCGTCAAACAGTTTTACCGGCTACATTTTCCAGGTCGGGTTAGTCATTCAAGCTGCGTTTATGTGCGTCGCTCTGTTTGAAAAAAGCCGTTTCGAAATGGCTGCTGAAATTGAACAAATTACCGATGACATGCGCAATAACCTCGAACTCATAGAAGAACAAAATGCACACTTAGATATTGCCCGAAAACACGCGGTAAAAGCCAATGAGGTAAAATCGCAATTCTTAGCCAATGTCAGCCATGAAATACGCACGCCTTTAAATGCCATACTCGGGTTTAGTCGCGAACTCCAGTCAGACAATGAGATTTCTACAGACAAACGAGAACATGCCGCTATTATCAACAAATCCGCCACCAACCTGTTGCGGATTATTAACGATGTGCTGGATTTTTCTAAAATGGAAGCTGGCAAAATATCGGTTAATAGTGAGCCTTTTTCGCCAGAGCAATTATTGGAAGAAACCATTTCCATGTTTGCTAAGAGTGCCCATGACAAGGGGCTCAAGCTAATTTACCAACCAACACTGCTCCCAGCGAGACTCATCGGGGACGCTTACCGTATTCGGCAAATACTCACCAATTTAATTGGCAATGCGATTAAGTTTACCCCCACTGGTTATGTAAAATTAACGGTGACGGGGCAAAAGCGCGACAATGGCGCGTATCAGCTCAACTTCGAAGTTGAAGACACTGGCATCGGTATAAGCCGAAACCAATTAAACGTGTTATTTAAAGCCTTCAGTCAGGTTGATGATGCCATGAACCGTAAGTTTCAGGGAACGGGGCTTGGATTAGTGATCAGCCAACAACTGGCTTTATTGATGGACGGTGATATTCAGGTCGAGAGTCAAATGGGTCAGGGCAGTACCTTTACCGCCCAAATCAAGACCCAGATTCTCAACAGTCAAACCAGCACCCAGATTAGTCCCTCATGGTTGGACAAACGCATTCATATTATGGATCAACATCAAGCTTCCCGGCAGGCGTTGGAGCACCTGTTCCGCCAAATTGGCAGCCAGCTAACCGAACCTGGTGAAGAGACAGATTTTCTCATAGTGACAACCCGTAGCGGTCTGGACGATGAGCAATTACAACAGGTTGCGAATTTCCCTGCCAAGCACAAGGTCCTATTACGGCCAACCTGTTTTAAATGGGAAGCTCAGTCTGACTTAGCTACCGTTTTCGACTACTGTATTGAACAACCGCTGATGTTTTCTCGCCTTGATAGTTTAATCAGCGAGCCTGAGTTGGCCGCCGAGGTAATTGAGGAGATGGGTGCCAATCAGCTACCTGCAATCAATATTCTCGCAGTGGACGATATGGAGCTCAACTTACGTTTATTGACGACCTGGTTTAAGGACTCTGCTGTCACTGTTACTACGAGCTTGAGCGGAAAAGATGCGGTAACACGCTGTGAATCAGAAGAGTTTGATCTGATTCTTATGGACGTTCAAATGCCCAATATGGATGGAGTTGAAGCCTCTCGTCGAATTCGCCGTACAGGTCTAAACAGTGGCACACCCATTATTGCCGTGACCGCCCATGCGATGCGCGAAGAACAACAGCGTTTATTATCCTCAGGATTGGATGATTACTTGCCTAAACCAATCGATTTGGAAAGCCTGATCAATATGATTGAACGATGGTGCGCACCGATTGCCAGTGATGTGGTGCAGGCCATTGATTGGCAAAAAGCCAGCAAAGCAAGTAATAGTAATGAGCAACTCGCGATTGATATGTTGCGCGACTTTGTTGCTCAGCTCCCTGATTTACAAAGAGAAATAGTTGAACACGCACACCAGAAAGACTACAAAGCATTGGCTCAGTCGGTGCACAAGCTCCATGGCGTAAGTTGTTATACCGGTGTCCCTCGTTTGCAATCTCTGTGTGCCGAAATGGAACAATTGTTACACCTGGGACAGCATCAGCTGGCACTGGATTTACTCGGTGACTTTAATCATGAGTGTCAGGCTGTTATTAACCAAAGTGAGCACTATTTAGGGTCACAGCGCTCATCAACCTGAGCCTGTCGCTGATGTTCACGAATCAGATCACACAGTTTATCCAACGGCATACCTAACTCAGTAACCTCGATATAAATATCGTACCCGAGCAGGGCTCTGAGCTTTTGCATACGATGCGCAAACATTGCCTGTAATCCAGTCAGTTGCTCACCATTGGTCAATCTGAATCTGTCGTCTTCAATCAAACTTTCGGAATAGCATTGTCCTTGCCTGCAGTCAGCGTCAGGGTTAGACAGTAACAAGGGACGCTGCTGCATTAACAAATGACTGGCCAAACGCGGCGCGATCACAGCAGCAAGCTGATCCGGACTTTTCAATCTGAACCCGAGATAATTCAGCTCCTTATGCTCTATCCCCATCCGCACTCTTGGTTGGCCGATGCGTTGTAATGCTTGCCAGGACACAAACCACTGACCCTTTTTATGCTGATAGGTAAGACCGCGCCGATCAAGCGCTAAAATATTCAACGGCTCCTGCTGCTTTGCAATACCAACTAGCAGCCCTGCGATACTGCCAGCGCAAACAAAATACCCCGCCAGAGGCAAGGTTTGCGATGTCATCGACAAATAAACCATGCTGAGCAGTAGAGCGATGCCTGAGAACAACGTTATCGTAAACCCATTGCGCCTGGCAGCGTTATTTATCAAAATTCGGTCCATAACACCCACAATAACATCAACAGTCCCCAAATAATCGCCGCTCGCCATTGTCGACAACGCCGGCACTGGGTGTACCACCACGCTGACGATTTCGACTTAAGATCTTGTTTGCGCGTCATTTACTCACTCTTCGCCGTTGGTTAACCTAGTCTTTTAAAGGACTTTTATGACTTTTCAGTGATCGTTTATAAGTTTATCTGCGAATACTCAGATCACATTAAGCTACGGATACAAAGATGGCAGATCCATTACAACAACATTATAAAGAAATCATAGGGCTTCTGGGAGAAAACGTTGAACGGGAGGGATTGGTTGACACACCAAAGCGCGCCGCCCGTGCCATGGAGTTTCTCACCGATGGTTACCAGACCGATTTAGACACCATAATCAATGGCGCCATTTTCGAGTCCGACACTGATGAAATGGTCGTTGTTCAGGACATCGAATATTACTCCCTGTGCGAACACCACGTGTTGCCTTTCATCGGCCGCTGCCACATTGCATACCTACCCGATGGCAAAGTGCTGGGCTTATCCAAATTCGCCCGCATTGTCGATATGTTTGCCAGACGTTTGCAAATTCAGGAAAACCTGACCAAGCAAATCGCCAATGCGATTCAGCAGGTTACTGGCGCGAAAGGCGTAGGCGTGATTCTCGAAGGTAAGCACATGTGCATGATGATGCGTGGTGTACAAAAACAAAATTCATCCATGGTAACCTCTGTGATGCTTGGATCAATGCGCAGTTCACAAGCGACCCGTGATGAGTTTCTACGCTTAATCGGTAAATAAGTCCGTCAGTGGTTCCGTCAGCGGCCTTCCCATTGCAGATTATCTGGTAAAGCTAATGCAAGTTGGCCACCGAGCTCAGAAAGTTCGCTGAGGTATTGGGGTATAGCACCATACAGTGCGTTAATCTGCCTTTCCGACAAGGCCAGCGCTTGACGTTTTGCCTGGCTGCCAGATCTGGACAGTTTGCGCAATACCCTGATGCCTTTGAGTATCACCGCAAGGCGCATTTCAATGTCGTTTTTACGTTGACTTTGTTCGGCATCAAGGCCCTTTTGCCAGTTATCCTGCAAACAATGTTGGGCCACCAGAAAACCCTCACACCAAGCGAATGTCTGTGGGTTTCCAGTCGGCGATGTAGGAGATGCGCACTGTTTAGGCATTGCCAATTGCCTGTGCTGACATTGCAACAATTTATCCCGCAATAATGCCATCAGAAAATCACACAGTTGGGACATTTGACTGTCGCTCAGATGATCAGGTGGCGCAGTTAGGGCCCAGCTAAACCATGTGCCGGGTAGCGGAATGTCAGGCGCACAAACAACAGCCGTGAGTAACCCATCTAGTCCTTCTTCACAGCGCAAAACACTGCTAATCTGGAGATCGGGCTGCGGCGTCGGTGAACTCATCGTGAGGTTCAATCTTCGCTGGCTAAGCCAGCCTGATAGAGCTGATTTTTTTTCAGTCCATAGTGCTGAGCAACCAAGGCTGCGGCTTTTTTCAGGGGTAATTCGGCCTGTAAGCTGTGCAATAGTTGCATCGCTTCCTGGGGTATATCTTCTTGCTGCTGCGACGCAGGCCCAATCATTAAGACAAATTCACCCTTTTGATGCACGGCATCCTGCTGCAACCAGTCCATTACCTCAGCGGCACTGCCGGCCACAAACGTCTCGAAGGCTTTCGTCAGCTCTTTAGCCAGGACGACTTGTTGCTCTGGCTTTAGCAAGTCGACTAATAAGGCAACAGTATCTGCAATGCGTCTGGGCGCCTCATAAAAAATATGGGTTTCCGAGGCATTGCTAAGGGCGCCTAAGGTTTTTTCTTTCGCTTGCTGTTTAACCGGTAAAAAGCCACAGAAACGAAATCTGTCAGTTGGCAGACCACTGGCACTAAGCGCTGCTATTGCCGCACACGCTCCGGGTACAGGCACAACCCGTATTCCGGCTTGACGACATTGATTTACCAGTGTGTAACCAGGGTCAGAAATCAGTGGCGTCCCTGCGTCCGAGATCAGCGCGACATGTTGCCCGCTACTAAGCCAAGTAATCAGCTGTTGAGCCCGTGCCTGTTCATTGTGGTCATGCAGCGAGACGCAGCGGGTGGTAATTTGAAATTGTTGAAGTAAACGTTGACTGTGGCGGGTATCTTCAGCGGCAATCACGTCAACCTCACCTAACAAGGTGATGGCTCGTTGGCTGATATCTGCTAAGTTCCCGATCGGGGTCGCAATAACATATAAGGTTCCGGATGCTTGCAAACTGTTCCACCTTAGCCACGCATGGCTTACACTAGAGTTAACTATAGAATTGATAACGGAAAAACCAATGATGTTTCGCCGCATGATCGTCCCTGCCCTTGTCAGCGCTGTGTTAGCTGCTTGTAGCACTACACCTGAGCGAAAGGAGCCGACCGTTGGCAATTCGCCCTCGATACCGGTAGAGCAAGCGACACCAGATTATGCGCCGCAAGACTACCTGCAACTTGCGCGAGAGGCAAACTCGCCAGAACAAAAAGTGAATCTCTTGCTGGATGCTGCAGACGCTTGGCAGGCTGACGATTGCGACAGCAGTTTGCGTGTCATCGAAGCGATTCGTGAACAACTCCACGATCGTCTCGCAGTCGAGCGAGCAACGCTAATTGAAGCCGAATGCATCTATGAGCAGAATCTAACTGATTTAGCGCAACAAGTGTTACTTAGCGTGACGTTTAGTCAACCAGATAATGAACGCTTGCTGCAACTTAGAGCCAAACTGGCCGAACAACAAAAACAGCCGCTAGAGGCCGCACGCCTTTACCATAGGCTAGGACAATATGATCCCGGCTATTACCAGCAGGTGTGGCCAATGCTCAAGCGCTTAAGCCTCAAGCAGCTTGAACAGGCCGTGTTTTCCAACCCTGAGTTGAATGGCTGGATCCAATTAGCCATTATCACCCGTCAGTATGCGACCGAAGCAAGTTTGATGGCCACCCAATTGGCGCGTTGGCAGCAAAACTTTGCCGACCATCCGGCCAATACCTTAGTGCCTCAGGATTTGACTGCTGCAATTAATACCCAAGCACTCAATCCGCAGCGGGTGGTAGTGATTTTACCCCTGTCGGGTAAATTAGCCAGTCAGGGTGAAGCCATTAAGCAAGGCCTGCTAGCCAGCTATTTCGCGCAGGCAGCTCCAACTGCACATCTGGATTTTATTGACAGCCAGAGTGTCGACATGGTGCAAGCTGCCGAGCAAGCCAAACAAGCCGATTTGGTCATTGGCCCCCTGATCAAGGACCACATCGAAACACTGCAACCATTAATTCCTGACACGCCGATGCTTGCACTCAATAGCGTCGACCAAACCGTTAGTCATCTTCACTATTATTTTGCGTTGGCACCAGAGGATGAAGGGAAGCAGTTGGCTGAAAGTTTGGCTTTACAACAATATAAACATCCGATTGTCGTCACGTCTGCACAATCGTCGATGGTGAGAATGGCGACTAGCTTTACCTCAACCTGGCGTGCACAACAGGGTAGTGAACCGCCACAGGTTGAGTTTAGTGATAATAAGGCGATGCGAGACGGCCTCGAAGGTCTGCTAGAGGTCGACCACAGTAACGAGCGAATCAAAGCAATTCAAAGCATGCATCCGGGTGAGGTTTTTGCTTTTCACCGCAACCGGCAAGATGTTGATGCCATCGTGTTGTTCGCCAGTCCGCAAGAAACCGAGTTGCTGGTACCTATAATCGAATCGAGTATCAGCCCTTTCTCAGATATTATTCCGGTGTTCGCTTCATCCCGTAGTTTTAGCCATGACCTCAAGGCCAACTCGTTACGGGATTTAAACGATCTTAGCTTTATCGATATGCCTTGGATGCTGCCGGATCATCAGTGGCAAGCACTACAACAGCAAAGCGACGCCCTTTGGCCGAACCGCAGAGATAGCCTGAAACGCTTGTTCGCCATGGGTCATGATGCCTGGATTTTAATTCCTAAACTGAGACATATGCAGGTACTACCGGAAATGCGGGTAGACGGATTAACCGGTAAACTCCAGCTTGACGCTAATCAGACTCTGCAACGAACATTGAGCTGGGGTAAAATTTCTCAACAACAGGTCATTAAACTTGCCCGTGAATAGAGGGCTGCTGTCGCGATTACTGGGGTTGCGTTACGAACAAATAGCAGCGTCGTACCTTCAACAACAGGGTCTTACCCTGGTTGAGAAAAACTACCGCTGCCGTGAAGGTGAGATAGACCTGATCATGCGCGACCAAGACACTTTGGTGTTTGTTGAAGTAAAATACCGTGGTTCTGCCTCACATGGGGAACCTTCTGCATATTTCCATGCCAAAAAACGCGCACGCGTTGAAAAAGCCATCGCGCAGTTTTTACACCAGCGAGGCATCAATCCGGCCAATCAGGCGCTGAGAATTGATTTGGTCGCTATTCAAGGCAAGGATATTGAGTGGTTGACGTGCGTCTGACAACAAAATAAAAGAAACGACAAATGATAGAACAAATTAAAGCCAGTTTTACCGAAAGTATTCAAACCAAGATAGTCGCTACGGATACACTGGCAGAGCCCATTATGTATGCCGCGCAAATGATGGCCAGTGCGTTGGTAAACGGCAACAAGCTATTAACCTGTGGTAATGGTGGCTCAGCCCTTGAAGCTCAGCGTTTTAGTTGCGCTCTACTGAATCGCTTCGAACGTGAACGCCCCAGTCTTCCGGCCATCGCTCTGAC
>CAXQZJ010000087.1:0-41914 GCA_964228145.1 Alteromonadaceae bacterium
TTAATTTATCAGTGCCCGAAAACAGCGTGTTTGCGTTTTTAGGCAACAATGGCGAGGGTAAATCCACAACCATTCGAGTTATCACAGGCTTGATGGCGCCAGACAACGGCAGTGTGACGATAGGCGGCGTCCCTTTTTATAAGCAGCGACGACGGTGGTTATCCTCGCGCCCCCGCTATGTACCTCAGTTTAAGCAGTTAGCCAGTATTGGGGCGCTAATTGATTCTCCCAGCCTTTACCCAAATTTAACCGCGGCGGAGTTTTTATCGATTGGTTGCCGCATTAAACAGGTTGCGACCAGTGACATCGACAGAGTGCTATCGGTGGTGTCGATGACCCGCCATGCCAAGGAGCTCATTGGGCGCTTTTCTCTTGGTATGAAGCAACGTCTGGCCATTGCACATGCACTTATCGGTGAGCCTAAACTGCTGATTTTGGATGAGCCGACCAACGGTTTGGACCCCAGTGGCATTCAAGACATACGCCGTTTGTTAGCCAGTTTGCCACAGCAAACCAATACCACGGTGTTTTTTTCCACCCATAACCTTGATGAGGTGGAGAAAATCGCCAGCCATTTTGCGGTATTAAAAAGCGGTCGCATTCGTGCCGAATCGACGATTGATGATTGGCAGGAGGCCCAAAAAATCAACCTGAGCCTCGAAGTAAACGATGCGGCGAAGGCACACACCCTGCTGCAAAACGCAGGGTTTAACTGTGTATGCCTTGATCCCCAGCGCCTGCAAGTCAATCAGATCACCCGCACTGAGCAAGCACAAATCAATGCCTTGATAATTTCAGGCGGCTTCGATTTGTATCAATCATCTGCTGCGAATATGTCGCTGGAGCAATGGTTTACCCATGAACTTACTGAATAATTTGATCCGCACCCTGCCCCGGTTTGTCGCCATCGAGGCATTAAAGCTCAAGCGCACCTCAGTGTTGTTGATGACCTTCGCGCTGCCGGCACTGGTAATTATATTTTTGGTAGGTATGTCGTTAAAGGCTTCTGATCTGAGCCAGTTTGATGAACAAAGCTGGCTGCGTTGGTGGTCGGGCGTTATCGCGCTTTGGTGCCACTTTATGTTGCCCCTCACCGTTGCCTTGGTAACCAGTTCAATTAATGCCACCGAGCACAAAAATGAAGGTTGGCGGTTGATGCTCGCCATGCCGGTTAACCTTTATTCGCTGTATATCGCCAAAGTCATCATAGCGGTTTTTCTTATTACCCTTACCAGCGTTATGCTTTGGGTGTTTGGCTTGTTGGGCAGTGCAGTGCTCAGCGGCATGGCCCTAACCGCCGATACCAGTTGGGGCAGCCCTCTTTTAACGGCGTTGCCGGCGATGATATTAACCTGCCTACCGGTAATTTTAATTCAACACGGGATCAGTTGGCGGGTACCGACTATGATCGTGCCTTTGTCGGTTGGCGTGGTGGCAACCATGGGCATTGTTCAGATAGGCAGCTCAGAATACTGGGTTTATTACCCCTGGAGTTACATGTTGATGTCATCTCTTGCCAATGATGTTGCGCTGCGCGGACAGGCCATTGAGTTAAGCCTTATTATCACCCCCATCGTTTTGTTCATCAGTTTACTGATGGCGGCCAAGCACAAACGAGCGGGGTAAACAGGTTACCGAAAGCGCACAAGGTAACCAGCATATAAGGACGTTTTATTCATGTATTTATGTCAGGTCAATGTGTCACGCATAGCCTATTCGGTGCGCGACCCTCGCTTTTTAAAATTCAATGCGGGAGCCAAATTGATCAACCGGAAAATGCACACCGTTGATGGGTTCATCGCAGGCGACCAAATCTACGACGGCAACGAACTGTTTATTACTCGCTCTGTGTGGCGCACGCCCCAAAGCCTTGTTGCCTTTGTGAATTCAGGATTGCACCTAAAGTTTATGCACGAGGCCGCTAACTGGTTCACTCGCCCCTCGCAAGCGACATTAGCCCTGTGGTACAGCAACTCTGATACCCTGCCGGATCATAGGTTTTGCTTGCAGCAACTGGCCACACTTCAGCAACAAGGTGAAAGCGAACGCCTGATGGGCGCTCAGTGGCTGGCCAATTACAGCTAGTCAGGCCAGCTTCACTTTTATACACTTGGGCGGGCAACAGTCGGCAAAGGGAAGTTTGCTGTCGGCAATAAACCCTTTTAATTTATCCCGCTTGTGCACGACCCTGTAGCTCGCGCCAACACGCCCTACCCGTTTACCCTTAATCAGAGTTTTAGATGTACTACAAAACACTCAGCAATCAATTTATTACCACCCATTGTGACGTTGACACCCAACGCATTAATTATGCGCGCAGTATTACACCGCTTAGCCCTGCGCAACAAATCGCAATACAAGAGTTCCTGAGCCTGTATCCCCATGAGCCAGTAGAAAACGTTATCGACCAATACAACCAGTGGGCAGCATTGAACTGGCAGCAACTGGACCCAAATGCGGTATACCCCCAGGCGTTACAGATTGTTAAGTTTCCCTGGAAATGGCTCTACGAGTGGATTCGGTTGCAGCATTTTGCACATTTGCCGTCACGACTAGCGAGTTATTTTTTGTTCAATGATCTTGCTGATGCCAAAGACTGGCAAAAGCGCCGCACAGATTACGTGGTGTGTCAGGCTGAGATTATTCAGCAACAACAGATTTTTACCGGTGATATGTATTATCTGGATGCAGTGGATATAGGCCACAGCTTACAAGATATTAACGCGTCAGTGTCTGCCTATTGGCAACAAAAACACTCACGCTTTGCCACATTGGAAACCCTGGTGCAGGGTAAGGTGAGGCTAACCAAGCTGGTTACTCCCTGATCTATTGCTTAGCAGCGCAGTCATTCACGCGCCCAATGATTGACGCTAAGCCCTGGCAACAAAAGGTATTTTGCCTGCATATTTAGCGTTGCAAGCCCTATCGCACTTGTGTAGCCTTATTCGTGGCTTTAATGCCATGATTTTAAAATAAAAATGGAATTCTAATGAAAGCAGTAAAACACATTATTATCGCACTGGGTGCACTGGTTCTGGCCGCTTGTGGCAATGTTAACATGGTTAAAGATGGTACCCTTGACTACGATACCAGCCTAACCGTAGGTGAAGCATTCGAAAACTATCGCTATTTCGATTCTGTTGCCTGGTCTGAATTTGAGACTGACAACGGTCGTGACGTTGTTCAGGTTGACGGTGTATTTACCGATGAATACATGACAACACAACCTGCATTTCAGGCGTTCAATGGCGCAACCCTGAAAGTCCAGTTTATCGTCAACAAAGATAACACTTTTGTCCTGCACAACATCTCTATCGACTTTGAGAAGAAAGACGGTACCAATCAGGAAGTCGATTTAGCCGATACCATGACTGACAATCAGCTCGATACCATGCTGTATGAGTTGTACAACAACGAGCCGCTATCTTAAGCAGCGACCCCTTCCATAAGCCCGTTAATTAACGGGCTTTTTTGTGCGCCTGTGAAAAAACATCACTTTCGTCTTGCCATTCATACTTTGCAACGTTTTGTTGCTTTACTCTTTATCTGTTTAAACGCAGGATTAGCCTCGCAATAAATCCAATAACACTCACCAGGGAGACACTCTGTGAAAAAGTTACTTCTTGCCCTGCCACTGGTATTTGCCGGTAGCGCAGCCGTTCAGGCTGATGAGGGTATGTGGCAACCACACCAGCTCAAACAATTGAGCAAAGAACTCAAAGCTAAAGGGCTAAAAATTGATCCCAGCAATATGCAGGATCTTCACCAATTTCCGATGAACGCGATTATCAGCCTTGGCGGCTGTACTGCATCGTTCGTTTCGCCAAAAGGCTTGGTGGTCACTAACCACCACTGCGCATATGGCTCTATTCAGTACAACAGTAGTGAAGATAACAACCTGTTGGAAAATGGCTTTGTTGCCAGCAGCTTTGATAAAGAACTGCCAGCCGCGCCAGGCAGCAGCGTTTGGGTCACCGAGTCGCTGACCAATGTCACTGACCAAGTTGTAGGTGGTCTGGCTGATGATCTGAGCGGCGATGCGTTTTACGCTGCGGTAGAAATGAACGAGAAAAAACTGGTTGCTGAATGTGAAACCAGCAAAGATTACCGCTGTAGTGTTTACAGCTTCCACGGTGGTTTGGAATATTTCCTGATCAAGCAATTAGCCATTCGCGATGTGCGTTTAGCTTATGCTCCGCCATCAAGCATCGGTAAGTTCGGTGGTGACACCGACAACTGGATGTGGCCACGTCACACCGGCGACTGGGCCTTTTATCGTGCCTATGTAGGACCCGATGGTAAGCCAGCAGACTTTTCAGAAGACAACGTGCCTTATGAGCCGAAAGCGTTCTTGAAAGTAAACGCCGACTCGGTTGAAAAAGACGATTTCGTTATGGTGCTTGGTTACCCTGGCCGTACTAACCGTTACCGCACCTCTGATGAAGTAGTGAACAGCTTTACCTGGTCTTACCCTACAGCCAAGGTTTACCGTGAAAAGTTCATCGACATCATCAAGTCTGTTGCGCCTAAAGGCTCTGATGCTCGCATCAAATATGAGAGCACCATTGCCGGTTTAGCCAACTACGCGAAAAACTACGGCTCAATGGTTGAGAGTTTCAGCAAGGGCAACATGCTTGAGCGTAAACGCGCCATGGAAGCGGATCTGCAAGCGTGGATTAACGCCTCGGCCGAGCGCAAAGCTAAATATGGCGACGCGATTGCTAACCTTGAGCGTTTAATCGCAGAGGGTAATGAGCACCGCGAACGCGATATGATTGTCAGCTACATGAGTCGCAACAGCATGTTCAGCGTGTCTCGTGGCCTGCTACGCCTGGCTCACGAAAAACAAAAAAGCGACGTTGAGCGCGATCCTGGCTATCAGGAACGTGACTGGCCTCGTTTTGAGCAAGGCATGAAGCGCGTAAACCGTCGCTACGACGCCGAAGTGGATAAAGCGGTCATCCTGTACTTTATGGAAGAATACGCCAAGCTGCCTGCCAGTGAGCGCATTGCACCTCTGGACGACTTCTTTGGCATTGGTAAAACCTTTGATAAAGCCAAAGTAAAAGCCAAGTTGGATGCCATGCATGCCGATACTCAGCTGGACGAAGAAGCTGTACGTCTGGCGTGGATGGATAAAGACGTTGCTGAATTTAAAAACAGCGATGATCCTTACATCCAGTTTGCTGTAGCAATGTACGAGTACGACAAAGCCGAGCGCGAAAAAGCCAAAGCTTACTTCGGTGAGTTACAGCGCGCACGCCCTGCCTACATGGCTGCGGTTATCGATTACAAAACCAGCAAAGGCGAACCGGTTTATGCCGATGCCAACAGCTCACTACGTATCAGCTATGGCTCTGTAAAAGGTTACTCTCCGCAGGATGGTCTGTACGCTACGCCATTCACTACCTTGGAAGGCCTGTTGGCGAAGTACATTCCGGGTGATGATGAGTTTGATATGCCGGCTAAGCAAAAACAGCTGATCGAAGATAAGTTCTACGGACCTTATAAGAACGAGAAGCTTGGCTCTGTTCCGGTTAACTTCCTGTCTACCCTGGATATCACCGGTGGTAACAGTGGTTCGCCGGCGTTAAACGGCAAAGGTGAATTAGTTGGCCTGCTGTTTGACGGTGTGTACGAGTCTATCATTGGCGATTGGGACTATGACCCTGCTTACAATCGTTCGATCAGTGTCAGTTCTGCTTATATGTTGTGGGTAATGCAATATGTAGACGGTGCAGAAAACCTGATTGAAGAAATGAAAGTTATCCGCAATTAATTAGCGGTACAGCATAAAAAAGCCACGCAATTGCGTGGCTTTTTTTGTTTGCCGCAGAGATTATTCTCGAACCTCATTTATCGCGGGCGGAATCAGGGTTACTGAGCCCTTCGCGCCCACACCAATACAGCCGTTTACCTCGTCACAGGCCATCGCCCAGGTATTGTTGTCACTGATTTTTTCCCAACCACCGCCATTAAAGCGGGCTATACCGTCTGGGTTGCTGACATATAAGTAATCATCACTTTCACCGTGACCATATATCGCCCCTTTTAACGGCAGTTCAGGCAGGGGATTCCAGCGAAGCTTACGAAAATCAAACACTGCAGCTTGAGCAGGCTTGTCTTTGTCGGCGGGCTGCAAACTGCCGCCTAACGCAAATACCCCATGGGGAATGGTCAATACCGAAAAGACCCCTGCTGCACTGCCCCCTTGCAAGGGGGTTTCAAACGCCCGCCACGCGCCTTCATAACGCATAATCAAACGAGACTTTTCTGCATTCCCTGTCCCAATCACGATATCTTTGACCGGTGAGACGGTAATACAACTGCCGCTAGAGGCAAATCCACCTTCTTCGGGCAGAGCGTCGAACGGCAGCGTCACTTGCTGCCACTGCTGGCCACTATCTTCACTGCGATACACAGTGAGTTTGCCCTGCTCGCTGTCACCGTATAACCAGCCTTCGTGACGATCAGCAAAATCGATGCAATCAAAAAAGCTATGTTCATTGCCTTGCAGAGAGAGCGTCCAGGATTTGCCGTTATCAGGCGAATAGTAAACACGGGAGTCGCTGCCCTCACCGGCGCTCATTAATACCAGCTTACCGTCCCCCAGTGCCTGCACATCGCGAAACTGCAATTCAGCAGTGCCCTCGGGGGTATTTAGCTGGCGCCAATGCTGACCATTGTCAGTGCTGTAGAACAAACTGCCCTGAGTGCCGCTTATCCAAATCTGTGCGCCTATGCGGTCCACTGCCTGCAAATTTACCGTGTCGGGTATCGTGGTTGCGGATGCAGCCCCACTGGCAATAAACAGCCCTATAGCTATAGCGTGAAACTTCATTTGTTTAGTCCGTTAACAAAAACAACAGGTTATCACGCTTTAAGATGGCGCAAGCACAAAAAAGCCCGCACATTGGCGGGCTCGTCGTATCAGGCGTTGCCTTTAACTTGTTTGTTTAACTCGGCAGCAAAATCGAGCATTCGGTCTAGCGGAATAAGTGATTTAATGCGTAAAGCTTCATCGACAAAAATTTCGTGACCGGTTTTATCCGTCAGCGCCGCCTCAATCGCCTGTAAGCCATTCATAGCCATCCAGGGGCAATGTGCACAGCTTCGACAGGTTGCGCCGTTACCGCCGGTTGGGGCCTCAAAAAACGTCTTATTAGGTGACAGTTGCTGCATTTTGTAGAAGATGCCCCGATCCGTGGCAACAATAAACTTGTCGTTGCTCATAGTTTGGGAGGCTTTAATCAGCTGACTGGTTGAGCCCACGGCATCAGCGAGATCAACGATATTCTGTGGTGACTCTGGATGCACCAGAATCGCCGCATCAGGATGCTGCTCTTTGAGTTGCATCAGCGCACGGGCTTTAAACTCATCGTGTACCACACAAGCGCCCTGCCACATCAACATATCAGCGCCGGTTTGCTTGGCAATGTAACTACCTAAGTGACGGTCAGGCCCCCATATAATCTTTTTACCCTGACTGTCGAGGTGCTCAACGATTTCAAGGGCAATGCTGGAAGTAACGACCCAATCAGCGCGCGCTTTTACTGCGGCTGAAGTGTTGGCATACACCACCACGGTATGATCCGGATGTGCATCACAAAATTCGCTGAACTTGTCAGCCGGGCAACCTAAATCTAATGAACAGGTCGCGTCCAGTGTGGGCATTAGTACGGTTTTTTCCGGGCTCAGTATCTTGGAGGTTTCGCCCATGAACTTTACACCCGCAACAATCAGGGTATCCGCATCAGCATCACGACCAAAGCGCGCCATTTCCAACGAGTCCGCCACACAGCCGTTGGTTTCTTCAGCCAGCGCCTGTATTTCCGGGTCGGTATAATAATGGGCCACCAAGACCGCGTTACGCGCTTTGAGCAGCGCTTTGATGCGTTCTTTGTATTCAGCCTTTTGCTCCGCATTCAGCGGCTTTGGCTTAGGCGGAAACGGGTAATCCAGATTATCTACTACTACTGCCTGATTCATGCTAATTCCCACGGACTTAATTGGCGCGCATTATACGCGATACCAATGTAAATTTCATATTTGTGCAATATACGTGTGCTACAGATATGGCGTTCACCATTAACGATATCAAGTCAGATGCGTTGTTTGTGGTATGGATAATCAGGATGATGATATTGCTTAGGTTTGAATGGTGGGTCGTGCTGGATTCGAACCAGCGACCAATTGATTAAAAGTCAACTGCTCTACCAACTGAGCTAACGACCCATTCAAAAGGAAGTGCGGAAGAAGTGGTGGGTCGTGCTGGATTCGAACCAGCGACCAATTGATTAAAAGTCAACTGCTCTACCAACTGAGCTAACGACCCACTGTATTTCCATTTGTCTTCTGCTTGTCGCCTGTCCCTTGCGACGGGCGCATATAATACTTAATTCTTAATGTTGCGCAACCCATAAAACAGAAAAAGTTGCGCTTTTTTACTGTTTGCCTAAAAAGCAAACAAAGACTGTATTTAATTTAAACTTTTCAGCCTGCCCTGCGCCAAACGAGCGGCAGAACTTTGTGAATATTCAGACACTACCTGTTCAAAATATCCTTTGGCAGCGGCCAGATTATTTTCACGCTGTGCAATCATGCCCAGCTTTAATAATGAATCAGCACGTTTGCTGGAATCTGCATAGTTTTGGGCTAAATGCTCAAACTTTTGTTTTGCCGTCGCCATTTCACCTTTATTAAAATACAGCTGTCCTAACCAATACCAGGCATTGGCTGCATAGCCTGAGTTCGGATATTGCTGCAAAAAGGACTCAAACGCCGGAATGGCCTCATCGTACTTTTTTTCTTTTAAGATCAGGTTAACAGCTTTGTCGTAGGCATCACCGTCTGCGAGCAGGGACACCGAGCCACCACCAGTTTGTGGCTGCTGGGGTACGGGTAACTGAATCGCTGGGGTGGTTACGCTTGGCTGACGTTGCGTTTGGGTTGCGGTAACTTCTTCAATGCGGCGATCAATTTCCTGATACAACTCCCGTTGACGTTCAAGAATTTGTTCGAGCTGAAAGTTATGGGTTTCCAACGTACCACGAAGCTCATTAACTTCTGTTTGCATGGTATCCAGTTGTGCCTGGATGCGATGCTGGGCTTCGGTGCGACTGTTAACAATACGCTCCAGAGCCACTACCCGACTTTCCAGACTGCCCGCATTGACGTCTGTTACAGGCGCAGGAGCCGCATAAACTGCGGCTCCTGAACTGACTAATGCAAGCGTTAATAGGCTGCGTTTCATCATCATAGCAAATTAATATACCAGGATAGCGCGACGGTTTTTCGCCCAGGCAGCTTCGGTAGAACCGGTATCTGCTGGCTTTTCTTCACCGTAAGATACGACTGACATCTGGCTGGCACTCACACCTGCGTTTTGCAGATACGTAGCAACAGACTTAGCACGGCTCTCACCCAGAGATACGTTGTATTCTGGTGTTCCACGCTCATCAGTGTGACCCTGAATAACGATAGACACATTGCTGTTTTTCACCAGGAATGCCGCATGCTTGTCCAGCAGGCTGTAGTATTCGCTACGGATTGAAGCACGGTCGAAGTCGAAGTAAACCGTTTGCAGGTTTTGCAATGCGGCCATTTCTTGCTTCATTTCCTGCTCACGACGCTCACGCTCTAAACGCGCCTGATCAGGTGCTGAAGTTTGCACTGTAGAAGATGTGTTTGCACTTTCTTCCATAGCTGCATTGTTCATCTCAGAGGCTTGGTCGTCTGCGCTACCGCTAGAACCACATGCCGCCAGGGTCATTACTGGCAAAGCAATCAGCAAGCCTTTAACTACTTTATTGAATTGCATCTTATTGTCCTTCTTGATATCTAAGTTAACTGTTACAGCAAAAAGGGTGACCAACTTGGTGACTTCACCTGCCCCTCTACCGACGGTAGTGTGGCTTTGAAGCGACCGTCCAACGACACCAGCGACAACACCTTTCGTCCTTTATCGATAGTACTGTAAATAATCATACTGCCATTCGGCGCCAAACTTGGCGATTCATCCAGGTATGTTCTAGACAGTACCTGTATCATACCAGTTTCTGTATCCAAACGGGCAATATGAAAATTACCACGCGTTTGGTTAACCATAACCACGTGGCGACCATCTGGTGTTACCGTACCGCCCAGATTCATTTCGCCCTGATAAGTCAAGCGTTTGACCTTACCTGTTGCTAAATTTACTCGATATATCTGAGGTTTACCACCCCGTTCAGAACTAAATATCAAGCTCTGACCGTCTGGTAACCAGGCGGGTTCAGTGTCGATATTGCGATTATTTGTCACCCGTCGCATTTGACGCGTCGCAATATCCATTATGTAGATCTCGGAATTCCCGTCTTTTGACAGCACCATCGCAAGCTTACTGCCGTCCGGAGAAAACACGGGTGCACCGTTAATTCCCGGGAATGACGTTAATTTAGTGCGCTTTTGGGTGTAAATGTCATGCAAGAAAATCTCAGACTTTTTATTCTCAAAGCTCACGTAAGCCAGTTTATTGCCATCAGGTGACCAAGAAGGTGACATTAATGGCTCAGGCGAACGTAACAATACTGTTTCGTTATGGCCGTCATAATCGGAAATCACCAAGCGGTACGGCAATTCATTGGTGTTTGGATCAGCCACGGCGATATAGGCGATCTGGGTTAAGAACGCACCTTTCATGCCGGTTAACTGCTCATAAAACACATCGCTGATACGATGGGCCATCTGGCGGAATTGGTTTCCACTGATGGTTTTCACGCCGGTATACAGAATGTGGTCACTGCTGTTAATCAACTTGCCATTGACCAAAATCTGGTTTTGCCCGCCGGTAATCTGACCGCGAATAACATCTATAACCTGAAACCTGACTTCAAATCTGTCTATCGCAACTTCGTTAATTTCACCCACAATGATGGCTTCAGCTCCGGCACTGGCCCAGGCAGCATGATCGACCTCGTTGTCATTGGTAGGATACTGACCCGGGAATATACTCTCGTCCAACGGACGGAACTTACCACTGTTGGTCAGGTCCGCGGCCACAATAGACTCAATGTCTGCGGGCTTAATACTGGCGCCATTATATTTAAACGGCACAATGGCAACCGGACGCGCGGTGTCGGTAAATTCAGTAATGACAATTTCGATCGCAGCGTTGACCTGGCCTGTCATTACCAGTGATAACATCGCTACCGCTGTCAAAAGCTTTTTAAACATTGTTTCTCCTGTTATTGAGTCGGGCTGAAGGTCAGCGTGATATCGCGCAATTGGCGATTAACATCCGGATCATCAGACATAGGCAGTTTGACCTGTTTGTCCACAGCGCGTTTGAGCGCGGTGCACAAATCAGTATCTCCCCTGACCACCGAAAAATTCGTTACAAAACCAGTCGAGGCCAGACGCATTCTAACAGTACAGACCTTGCCATACATAGAGTTGTCGCCAATCAAATAATTTTGGATCGCGGCCTTTATTTTGGCCGAAGCACGTTCTGTTTCTGTCAGTATGAACTCTCGCCGCTGTTGCTGTTGACGAGCGAGCTGCTCCTGGCGCATTTGCTCTTCAATACGCTGTTGCTCAGCCCGGCGAGCTTCTTCTTCACGACGCTTTTGCTCTGCCAGTTCTCTCGCTTTGCGTTCGGCTTCTTCACGTTCCCGTTGTTGCTGTAATTGACGTTGACGCTCTTGCTCCGCTTTTTTCTGGCGCTCCCGTGCCTGTCGTTCTTCCTCAGCTTTACGTTTGGCCTCTTGCTCGGCCTTGCGCTTCTCGGCAATTTTACGTTGTCTTTCCCTTTCAGCGGCCTGTTGTTTTCGTTGCTGTTCCAGTCGCTGCTGGCGTGCCTGTTCTTCCCGTTGTTGCTGCGCGCGAATCGCAGCCTGCTTTTGGGCTTCAATACGGGCATTTTGTGCATCGATGATCGCGCTATCTATAACAACGGCCTGGACCAAAGGCTGCATGGGTGTATCCGGTGTGGGTTTGGGTGTATTGGGAAATTCGACACTGACAGCCAAGCCCACCAACAAAATGGCGTGCAGGCCAACAGATTTTGCTATCGCTTGGTGTACTAGCTTCATTGGGGATCAGGTGCGTCCGTCATTAACCCTACCGAGGGAACACCCGCTCGCTGTAACAATACCATTAACTGAACCACCTGATCGTAAGCGACTCGCCCATCCCCTTTTACTACCACAGGAATTTGTGGGTTTTTCTGAATAAAAGCCGCGACTTGTGTGGCTAATTCAACCCCATCCAATGGCGCTTCTGGATCACCAGATTGGTTCAGATAGTAATTTCCTTCAGCATCAACACTGGCGATTAACGGCGGATCGCTTTCCTCAGATAGGGGCTGAGCCTCTGCTTTGGGTAAATCAACTTTTACTCCCTGGGTCACCAGTGGCGCTGTCACCATAAAGATGATCAACAACACCAACATCACGTCGATGTAGGGAACAACGTTGATTTCGGATACCGGTCGGCGTTTTTTACGCATGTACATAACAGTATTCCGTTAGCTCTGCTGTGCCGGAGCGGCTAAGGTTTGGCGGTGAAGTATCGCGGAAAACTCTTCCATAAAGTTGCCGTAATTATTTTCCAGCTTTTCTACCTGATTACTGAATTTGTTATAAGCGATCACCGCAGGAATCGCGGCGAACAAGCCCATTGCCGTGGCGATAAGCGCTTCTGCGATACCCGGCGCCACCATGGCCAGCGTTGCTTGTTGCACCTCGCCCAACGCGATAAACGCCGTCATGATACCCCACACCGTACCGAACAAGCCGATATAAGGAGAAATTGAGCCTGTGGTTGCCAGGAAAGGCAGGTTCTTTTCTAATTCATCGACCTCGCGGGACAGCACGACACGCATGGAACGGTAGGTACCATCAATCACGGCCTGAGGCGGTGTACTGCTGCTTTTACGCAAGCGTACAAATTCTTTGAAGCCTGCACAGAACAACGCCGCCATCCCGGTGTTGTGCTGACGAGCAGAAAGCTCCTGGTAAAAACGGGTAAGATCCACACCCGACCAAAACTTGTCCTCAAAACGGCGCATTTCTGCGTTAGCGGCCTTGAGCGCTTTGTGGCGTTGAAAAATAAAGGTCCAAGATAGAACGGATGCTGCCAACAACAGAAGCATCACACACTTAACTAATAAACTGGCCTGCATAAACAAGCCGATAAAGGACATCTCAGCGTGCACCGGTAATCACCCCTAATATTTCAACCGGAATGGCTACCGGTTTCATTTTGTCTAGATGAACACAAGCCACAGTAACCTGTGCACTTGCAACCACCTGTTTATTGTTCGTTATTGTCTGTTCAAAGGTCAGACTGGCCTTTTTAATCTGATTGACCCTGACCGTTACTTCAAGCTGATCATCTAGCTTTGCAGGAGCACTATTATCCATGTTAACCCGGCGAACTACAAAGCCTATCTTGTGCTGCAACCAAGTTTGCTGCTCAATACCCAGATTGCGTAACCACTCGGTTCTGGCACGTTCAAAGAACTTTAAATAATTCCCATAGTAAACTATGCCACCCGCGTCAGTGTCTTCGTACTAGACCCTAATGGGAAAAGAAAATTCCATCTTTGCCACCTCTTTTTGTTGTCATTACGCATTAAAAAATAAAAGCCCTACACACCTGAGGGATTTAAATCAAAAATGAGCCGGATTGAAAATCTTACCCCAAACGCTAAGTTTACACAGCCTGACCACCGTAGACGTTTAAAATTCAAACACTTGTAACTTTCAATCTACCATTTAAACAATAATTTAACACACTCAAAGCCCAACTTAACCCCGATTTATTCGCAAATCTGTAGAATTATGCATTCCAACTGCATTTTTTGTCACTTTACCGACCAGTCAGATACATTTTTCTATTGGTTAAAAAAGAGGCGAATTAACTATAAGCTCTTATTCTAGGGGCGCTCAGGGACATTTATTACAGATAGATGACAACAGTTAGGTAATTTAATGATTATTCAGATTAGTTTTACTAATCCGAAAGTGGCAATTTTTCTCGCTTGTCGAAACTGCTCACAAGCGTACAATACCCTTGTTTTCTGAGTTAACGCTCTTAACCAGCGGTAACTACGAGAGCCTTGTCAATCATCTCTGTGATGTGTTCATGACATGTTCCCTGGAAATTTTCTACTTGTTGTTACTTTGCCCACGCTATGCGTGGGCTTTTTTTTGCCTGTTATTCGTCCGAATTAAAATCCAAACCTAAATGCAGGTAAGCCCGTTGGGTCGCAATACGTCCACGGGGCGTACGTTGAATAAAGCCCTGCTGAATTAAAAACGGCTCAATCACATCCTCGATGGTGTCTTTCTCTTCACCAATTGCCGCGGCGAGGTTGTCTAATCCCACCGGGCCACCATCGAACTTATCAATAATGGCGCTAAGCAACTTTCTGTCCATATAATCAAAGCCCTGCTTATCAACGTCGAGCATATCCAGTGCGGCAGCTGCCACATCGGCATCTACCTGACCTTCATTTTTTACTTGGGCATAGTCCCGGACTCTGCGCAGTAAGCGGTTGGCAATGCGCGGGGTGCCACGCGAACGTCGGGCGACCTCAGTAGCTGCCAATTCATTCATCGGCTGATCTAAATAGCTGGCCGAGCGTTGAATAATGCTGGTGAGATCTTTTACGTTGTAATACTCCAGGCGCTGCACTATGCCAAACCTGTCTCGTAACGGCGATGTGAGTGAGCCTGCCCGGGTTGTCGCGCCTATCAGCGTAAATGGCGGTAAATCGAGCTTTATTGACCGTGCCGCCGGTCCCTCGCCAATCATGATATCAAGCTGATAATCTTCCATAGCAGGGTATAAGACTTCCTCCACAACCGGACTTAGTCGGTGAATTTCGTCGATAAACAACACGTCGTTTTCTTCAAGATTGGTTAACAAGGCAGCCAGATCACCGGCTTTTTCCAGCACAGGTCCCGAGGTTGTTTTAATACTTACGCCCATTTCATTCGCAACTATGTTCGCCAGCGTAGTTTTGCCTAACCCTGGCGGTCCAAAAATCAACAAATGATCCAACGCATCTGAGCGCTGCCGCGCGGCCTGAATAAAGATTTCCATTTGCGCGCAAACGTGATCCTGGCCGGTGTAATCAGCCAGCATTTTGGGTCGTATTGCCCGATCCAAGGCTTCATCTTCACGAGTTGCCCCGGAACTTATTAGACGATCAGCTTCAATCATGATGCCACCATTGAACGCAGTGCATCGCGAATGAGTTGTTCACTGGACTTGTCATCCGCCATCACACCTTTGACCGCTTTTTGTGCTTGCGCAGCTTTGTAACCCAACGCCACCAGCGCACTTTCTGCCTCTGCTTGCGCACCGTGACTGGTTAGCAGTACCGGATTGGGTTCATTTGGCGTTACAGGTCCGCCCACTGACGCTGATGGTTGCAGATTTTTCAATCTGTCGCGCATTTCTATCACCAGCCTTTCAGCGGTTTTTTTGCCGACGCCTGGTAATTTCACTAGTGCTGTGATGTCGTCAAAATTAACACATTGGACAAATTGGTCGGTGGTCATGCCGGACATAATGGTTAAAGCTAACTTGGGCCCGACACCATTGGCTTTAATCAGCTCGCGGAACAATGCTCGGTCCTGTTTAGAAGCAAAGCCAAACAAGAGTTGTGCGTCTTCACGTACCACAAAGTGCGTATAAATGATGACTTCAGCGCCACACTCTGGCAATTCGTAAAAGCTGCTCATTGGCACCTGAATGTCGTAACCCACTCCCGCGGTTTCCACCAGCACATCGGGAGCTTGTTTTTCTATTAGCGTGCCTCGGATTCGTCCTATCACTGTTTAGCCCTTCATTATTTTCATTTGGGTTATTTTCTTAATCGCCCACGCACAGTTTTTGATGCTTGTCCTGCCATTTTTATCAGGCTTTGACGAGAATGACCATGGCATAACGCAACCGCTAATGCATCAGCAGCGTCGGCCTGCGGCGTACCGGCCAATTTGAGTAAGTAGGTGACCATATGTTGCACCTGCGTTTTAGTCGCAGAGCCTTTGCCCACCACAGCTTGTTTGATTTGTCTGGCCGAGTATTCTGCCACCGGTAATTTATTGTTCGTCGCAGCCACGATGGCCGCGCCTCTGGCTTGGCCGAGTTTTAATGCTGAATCGGGGTTGGCCGCCATAAAGACCTGCTCTATGGCAAACTCCTGAGGCTGATATTGGCGAATAATTTCACAGATACCGGCGTGGATTTTTTCCAGCCGCAGGGGAAATGGATCATCTCCCAGGCGAATACAGCCGCTACCGAGATATTCAAACTTGTTGCCACTGTGGCGAACGACCCCGTACCCGGTCAACCGTGACCCTGGGTCAATACCAAGAATGATGCTCAAACTGTCTCCTGGGAGATGCGCCGCTGACGGTTAATCCGGTCAGCAGCTACACGGATTAATTGTCTTGTTTTACTGTACTGATTGCCAGCTCTTGTAATTGCTGTTGATTGGCAACACCGGGAGCTTCGGTTAACGGACACGCGGCTGTTGTGGTTTTCGGGAACGCCATCACATCACGTATTGACGTCGCACCTGTCATCAGCATCACTAAGCGATCCAAGCCAAAGGCCAGACCCGCATGAGGTGGTGCGCCAAACTGCAGGGCTTCCAGTAAGAAACCAAACTTACTCTTGGCCTCCTGCTCGTCGATACCTAAGATACCAAACACCACTTCTTGCATACGTTGATCATGGATACGTACAGAACCCCCACCTAATTCAACGCCGTTTAAAACCATATCGTAGGCATCTGACAAGGCGTTTGCCGGGTCTTGCTGCAACTGCTCCGGGGTTAAATTACGCGGCGCAGTAAAAGGATGGTGAATGGCATGTAATTGTCCGTCGAACTCTTCGAACATAGGGAAATCCACAACCCATAGTGGCTTCCAGTCACCTTCAAGTAACTCCAGATCTTCACCCACTTTGAGGCGCAATGCCCCCATAGCTTCAGTGACGACGCTATAACTGTCGGCGCCAAACAACAGGATGTCGCCATCATTAGCAGAAGTACGCTCAATTAACTGAGCGATGACTTCTGCAGATAAGAACTTGGCAACCGGAGACTGTACGCCTTCAATGCCAGCTGCCTTGTCGTTTATTTTCATCCATGCCAAGCCTTTGGCACCATAAATACCAACAAATTTGGTGTATTCGTCTATTTGCTTACGTGACAGGCTCGCACCGCCAGGCACACACAAAGCAGACACTCGACCTTTAGGATCGTTAGCCGGACCCGCAAAGACTTTGAATTCTACGTTTGCAAGAATATCGGCAACATCGGTTAACTGCATTGGATTACGTAAATCCGGCTTATCAGAACCGTACAAGCGCATCGCATCGGCGTAGGTCATACGCGGGAATTCGCCCAAATCAACATTCAACATTTTGTTGAACAAGTCTCGAATCATTCCCTCGGTGATGGCCATCACGCCTTCTGCATCCAAAAAGGTGGTTTCAAGGTCGATCTGAGTGAATTCTGGCTGGCGATCGGCACGTAAGTCCTCATCGCGGAAACATTTAACGATCTGATAATAACGGTCCATGCCAGCCATCATCAGCAACTGTTTAAACAACTGGGGTGACTGAGGCAAAGCAAAAAAGCGGCCTTTATGGGTACGGCTAGGCACTAGGTAGTCCCGCGCGCCTTCCGGAGTGGCTTTGGTCAGCATTGGCGTTTCAATGTCTAAAAAGCCTTGCTCTTCCAGGTAACCACGAATCGCACTGGTGACACGGGCACGGAATTTAAGGCGCTCAGCCATAACCGGGCGACGTAAATCCAAATAGCGGTATTTCAGGCGCTGCTCTTCTGAGTTTTCCTGATTGAAGTCCAGCGGCAATACCGCCGACTTATTCAACACAGTTACGTCTTTACCCAGGATTTCGATTTCACCTGTGGTCATGTTCTTATTGATTTGAGAATCAGGACGGGCGCGCACTAAACCGGTGATTTCAACGCAGAACTCGCTGCGTAAACTGTTGGCTTTATCAAAGGCCTCTTGCAGATCCGGATCGTAGACCACTTGCACTATGCCTTCGCGATCACGTAAATCAATAAATATCACGCCACCCAAATCGCGGCGGCGATTAACCCAGCCTTTTAAAGTAACAGTTTGACCAATATGAGAGGCGTTAATTTTGCCGCAGTAATCCGTACGCATTGAGTAATACCTTTGGGCTCCACCAGACGGAGCAGAATGCTGTGTTTGAAAAGCCGCTTATTATAATCATTCAGCGCCTAAAGTCACCCGAAACAGTGTTCCTCGGCGACTAACTCGCTTGCTCATTTTCACGCACCTGACTGGCAGTGAGTTCATGCTTTTTCATCAGTTTATGCATGTCTGTTCGGTTACGACCTGCCAACTCCGCAGCCCGGGTTACGTTGCCGTCGGCCATCTTTAACACTTTGATTAAATACTGACGTTCGAAAGCATCGCGAGCCTGACTCAGGGTGGGAAAAATACTCGCTGATTCGGACAATGCCTGCTCAACCAGGTGCGCGCCGATTACCGGTGTGTGGGTCAGCGCTACGCACTGCTCAACCACATTCACCAGTTGTCTGACATTCCCCGGCCAAGGTGCTGTACTAAGACGCTGCATGGCTTCATCGGAAAAGCGCGACACATCCACATTGTGACGTTGCGCAGACTGACTAAGTAAATGTCTGGCAATTAATGGAATATCTTCGGCCCGGTCCTTTAAAGCTGGCAAGTGCAGATTGACCACGTTTAACCGGTAGTACAAATCTTCTCGGAACTGGCCTTCTTCCATAGCTTTTTTAATATCCCTATGGGTAGCAGACAAAATTCGCACATCGATATCGAAGGTCTTGCTGCTGCCTACCGGCCTGACTTGTTGCTCCTGAATTGCGCGCAACAATTTAACTTGCAAGTGCAGCGGCATATCGCCGATTTCATCCAGGAATAAGGTGCCCTTATCTGCCTGACGAAACAGTCCGGGACTGTCCGCAATGGCGCCGGTAAACGCACCTTTGGTATGTCCGAACAATTCAGATTCCAACAGGTTCTCTGGAATGGCACCACAGTTAATAGCCACAAAGGGCTTATCATGTCGCGGACTGGCATTGTGAATCGCCCGGGCTAGTAATTCTTTACCGGTACCTGATGCCCCTGAAATTAGCACGCTTACGTCACGTCGGGCCACACGGTTAGCTTGCTCTAGCAATTGCTCGATCACATCTGAGCGGGAAATAATCGCTTTGCGCCAACTATCGTCATCCCGTCCCGCTGTAACTGCCAACGCGCTCTCAATGGTTTTATTCAGGGTGTCATGGTCGATAGGCTTAGTGATAAATCCATGCACGCCGCGCTGGGTTGCATCCACGGCATCAGCGATGGTGCCATGGGCGGTCATGATAATCACCGGAATACCGGGGTACTGGCGGGCCACCTCATCAAACAAGGCGAGTCCATCGGCGCCAGGCATACGTAAATCGCTGATAATGACATCCGGTCTTAGCTCAGTAATACTGCGCAAGGCTTGTTCGGCACTGGTCGCAGTTTGAACCTCAAAACCTTCTTTACTCAAACGTAAGCTGAGTAAACGGAGTAAGCTGGTGTCGTCATCTACCACCAGCAGATGTGAAGCGTTACTGCTCATTAACGTCCTCTTCTGCGGTTAAATTAGTTTCTATCTTCAATAACGCATCAATTTGCTTTTGCATATCGGTAATACGCCGTTGCAATTGTTCGATCTTGACCGCTTGCTGGGCATTTTGTTGTGCATTTCGGGTGTTAATTTTATTCAGCGTGACCAATGCGGATTCAAATTCCAGCAGCTGCTGGTTAGGCTGCACCAACAGGTTTTCAGTTAAGTTGGCTAAGCCTGGCGTCAGCTGTTCGGCAATTTCCGCCAGGTTATGTTGAGCGCGCAGGCGCGCCTGATACGGCGTATCGGAGGCAAAACTCAGCATCGCCATTTTGAGGCGATCTGCCGGCCCGTCACCTAATTGCTCAATCAAACTCTTTCGCTCTCGCCAAGCCAAGCCCTGCTGCTGTTGCCAGAAGTCCAACCAGGCCAATTGCTGACACGGCTGGTCGTTGAGTTCTAACACTGTTTCGATACAGGTTACTTCGATCATGCCTTTTTCCTGCAACGTTTGCTGCAATGACTGACAGCCACTGAGCGCCAACGCGGCAATCCCTATTATCACTCGCTTCACTGCGTTTCCTCTTGTGCTTTTGAAGGCAAACTAATTAACACGGTAAAATTACCTGAACCAGCCCCAACCAATTCGATTTTACCCTGCATCATTCTGACGCAATCCGATACGATCGCCAAACCTAACCCCGATCCCTTTAATCCATCGTTTCGCTGTTGTTGCCCGCGGGCAAATGGTTCTAACAAACTCTGGGTATCCAGACTGCCCTGTTGTAAATGGGCATTGGTTACACGGATAAATTGATTCGTTTGTTCTTGCCAGACTTTGACCTCGATCGGCTTACCCGGCGTTCCATAAGCAATGGCGTTATTAATCAGGTTATCAAGAATCCGGGTCAATAAATTTTTGTCAGCCCAAAGTTGCGGGATCGTCGATTCCGCCTTCAGCTGCATGTTTTGTTGCGTCGCATTAAGTTGATGCGACTCACAGATTTGTGCCAATAACCCTTCTGTATCTAACAACGAAGGACGCGCTTCTGCTTCTTGCAATAGACGGTTGTAATCCAGCAATTCTTCGACCAAATCAGACAAACGCAACACACTGGATTGCAACAAACTGACAACTTCTTTTTGCTCGCTGTTTAATTCACCCACTACTTCGTCGGCCAGTAACGAGCTTCCTTCAATCATACTGGCCAAAGGTGTTTTCAGTTCGTGGGAAGCATGACGCAGCATGGCATGACGAACAGACTCGAGCTCTTGCAACCGGTGAGCTAACCACCTCAGACGCGTGTCCAATTGCGACAGCTCACGGGGATACTGAAAGCCGGTGGCGGGTAAGGCTTTTTGCTGTCCACCGATGGCATTGACTAACCCGCCAAGCGCCTGAATCGGACCTAATAATAGTTGGCTTGCGCCCCACACCATCAGCAAGGTAATCAATAGCAATGCTAAAGTTTGCCAAGCGACCCGTGATTGGGTTAGCTCTACGCGTTGGCGTTGTTGCTCAAGTCGGGCATCGAGCCAGTTGCGGCTATTGGTTTCCAATTTTGCCAAGGCTTGATTCAGCTGTGAGAAATATCCTTGGGTTGCTTCTGTGTTATTTTCATCCAGTTGATCAAGTAAGCTGCGAATCGTCTCACAATCTTGTGTAAACCGCTCTGACTGGCAACTTGATTGCAAAGTCAGCGCAATTTGATCAAGCCGCTTGGCAATCTGTTGGCGCAATACATCTTGATTGACGATTTGATACTGTCTGACCAAACGTTCCAAATCGACACTGTGTTTTTGCAATAACTCGATATCCCGGGTCAAATCGACCGCACTGCGGGCCTGACCATCAGCGATTTGCGCCATAGAAGAGAGCGATTGCTGGGTTTGCCACAACAAAATCAACAATGGCAGCAGCGCCAGAAAAAAACTGAACAGAATTAACTGCCTGAGTGAGCCTATTCGCACAAGTTCCCTTATCACCAGTACACCGTCTCCACGATAATACAGACATCTGACAAAAAAAAGGCTGGCAATGCCAGCCTTTTTACGGGGATGCTAGTGAACATAGAGTCCACGGGTTACGATTGTTCGCCAACCTCTGCGGCAGCGTTCAATTCGATCTCTGTCAATTGACCGTCACCATCGACGTCCAATTTACCAAACGAAGCTAACAGTACCGGATCTGACATGGCTTCTTTAATGGTCAGTTTGCCGTCTTTGTCTTTATCAAATTTAGTGATAATTACCGCGCCACCGGCATCAACGGCAATCGTATCGGTTTGAATGTCTTCCACCATCGCTTGCTTTCCTTTTTCCTCAGTGGGTTTTTCATCTACTTTTTTGGCCATTTCCTGCTCAGCTTTTTCAGCCTCTTGCTTGGCTTTTTTTGCTTCGTCCTGCAACACCGGTTGCGCAGTCGGCGCTTTCGCTTCTACCACAGTCTCAGCTTGTTGTTTGGTTTTCAGTGCAGTCTCGGCTTTTTCCTGTGCTGGCTCTGCTGCTACCACACCGCTTACTGCTAAAAGAACTGACATTGATAATAACTTTTTCATATCCACGCTCCAGATTGTGTGCTTATCGCACCTTTAGAGTTAAAAAAACCGGAGGGCAGCGGGCAACAACCCTGTTGCCCCCGGTAACCCGCAGGACACGACAGCCTGCTTTGGTGAACGGCCTCTCGGGTAACCGTTCACACCAAAGGTATATCAAGGACAATGCCAACTTTTAAAATTGCTTTTAAATCAATTGGTTATGATTCGAGGGTGGGAATTTGGTGCTAATTCAGCAGTGGAAGTGTCTCTTTTAGAAGACACCAGATAAGGGCAAAATATTAATTTGTTATTATTCAAAGAGTTACACTGTATCCGTTTAGACTCACTGGCTATTTTCAGTGATTTTTAGCTTAGTTTGAATAAAGTCACTGTGGTTCAAATACAGTAAATCTGCAATTTTGCGGATCGCATAATCTTCGTCGCCAGCCAGTTGTTTATCAGCATAGGCAAGACGCCATAAACGCTCTAACAATTCACGCTTTTGACTGTGGTCATATTCTTCATTAATAATCCGCGTGAAGCGCACCAGATCTAACGATGATTCCGCTTCTTGTCGGGCACTGCTGATTAGCTCATCAAGTTCCGTTTCCGTGAGGTCGCCATCTTGGGCCAGCAATGACCTCATGAGCGTCAACTCCTCATCAGTAATCAGGTGATCAGCACGTATGATTTCGAACAGCAGCGCTGCACTGGCAACTTCAACGGTTAACTGATGGTTTTGCTCTGCTTCTGTAAAACGTTGTTCAAACCAGTTCTGTAACTTATTGAGCATCATCTTCTCCGATTAATAGCGTGATTAAGTGGGCCGCCCTGACCCCAGCTTGGGTGATACGTTGCTGCAACACGCGCTGGTCACTGACCTGTTTGCGACGGCTTAGTGGATTTGTTGCCGGTGCTTGCACATTGTTGGCTAATGACCTTGACTCTTCGACCACCTGATAAAGCGACGCGACCCGCCATTGGTTCAAGTAGCGACTGTGCTTTTGCAATCCTCCTGCGGCCAAACGCTGTGGGTCCCTTACATTACCTAGCACCCCACCCTGCCAGTAATCAAAACGCTCCATCGGCTTGCCGTGTTCAAGAACATAAGGTTGTGCCGGGAGGTTATCTTGTGCACTTAATGTCGGGTCATGCAGTGCCATGATCAACCATAATAAGCCAGACAAATACTCAGCTTGCTGAGCTTTTTCCTCGGGTTGCGTTTGGCGAAATCGTGCTAGTTGATCTGAGAATGCATCCGTTAAACAGGTAGAACTGACGTTCGAATGGGCTGAGGGGCTGCTGCCGGAGCAAAGGTCCTGAAATCTGACGTTCGCAGACTCAAGTGCTGCATAGCTGTCTTTCCAGCCCTGTTGGCGCCAGTACGTCTGAAGTGTTCGCCGGGTATCAGCGGGCAGACTGCGCTCAAATGTTGCGGCGATCACCTCCATCGACCGCGGTTGCCAGCTCTGTGCGGGAGTGCTCATCACGAGCAGACCCAAACACACAACAAATAATCGAATCATTTATTCGTCAGGCGTCTCAAACATCAGGTAGTGGCTTTCCTGCATGCCATTTTTGATGTAAGTGCTTTGCGCCGCCTGATTGTCTTTTTCAACGTATAAGCGGATACCGGGAACATCACCCTGCTCTGATGCTAACTGTTTGACCTTATCATATAGGGCTGAATACAAACCGTGACGACGAAAGTCAGGCAGTACGTAAACACTTTGCACCCACCAGAATTGGCCATTGCGCCAGTCACTCCATTCATAGGTGACCATTAAACCCGCAGCGATTACACCATCTTGCTCAGCCACCAGGTAAAAACCGTGTTCAGGGTTTTCCAGCACAGCACCGACACCGGCCGCTAGCACCGCTTCATCCAAATTTTTCTGCTCAGTTTCCCACGCCATCGCCTGGTTAAAATTGACCAGGTGCTGAAGATCCTGCCTTGTTGCTTTTCTGATATCCACCATCATCCTCGCTCATTAATCGTCAAGGTTATACACGACCGTGACTTTGGTTCCTGCGTCAGCGTACTCGACTTTACCTGAAAGATGCCTTAACAATTCGATACCCCGACCATACGGTGCGTTAAGCGCCTCAATCTGGCCGACTTGTTTATGTTGTTTAAACCCTTTACCACTATCTTCAATTTGAATCAGGATACGCTTTTGTTTTGGATCGAAATCTAACTTGATGCTTATTTTACCGCTACGTAATGCAGCAAGACGCTGTTCCCGTAATTGATAATATTGAGCAAAGCCGCTGTCAGTGTCTTTTAGGCTGGAGTCCAGCTCCAACAAGCCATGCTCCAGCGCATTAGAATACAGTTCCGACAATATAGTAAACAAATAACCACTATGGCGATGCAAGCCACGCTGGGTCGCCAAATGTTCGATTAGGTTAGTGACCGGATTTGTACGGCGGATATCATCGTCTTCAACTTGCAGTGACAAAGTCCAGGGAAGCAGAGGGACAATCCGGGCTTTCTCAGCGGGCAACTGGCCGCATTGAAAGCTAAATAAGGTGATATCGTCGAGTTGTTCGCCCGGGCCCCGGAAGATTTCCAAACGAGTAACCAACTTGCCAATATGAATATCAGGCTCTTGCTGTAACCAACGGGTCAGCCCCTCTTGTCCTAACATTCGCCCTACCGGGTTCCGCACTTCAATCAGTCCGTCTGTGTAGCCAATCAGCCGATCGCCTTCGTTTGCTGTGTATTGCATGACGTCACGCTCAAACTCATTGGGCTCCAGAATGCCCAATGACATGTGCTGAGCATGGAACTCTTTGCGCACCTCCCCTTCCTCGCTCATCAGTAGCAAAGGGGGCATGCCACCATTCCATATGCGCATGCGGGTACCGCTATGGTCAATTTCGCCAATGATACAGGCAAAAAACATATCACCGGGTAGGAGTTGGCGTAACGTTGAGTTGATGGTGGCGGCTATTTCCTCGACCGGAATAGCTTTGGCACTGGTGGTCATAAAGGCTTTAGCGGTGGGTAATGCACCGATAGCTGACGCCAGTCCATGGCCGGTGAAGTCGCCAATCAAAAAGTATAAGGTCCCAAGATAAGAGGTGTTACACAAAAACAAGTCACCATTGAAATTACTCGCTGGCGCCAAATGAAAATCAATGAGTTGTTGCGCGTCACTGTTAATTTCTAATGCGTTAGCAAAGATATGTTCAACGATTGCATGCTCGCGATCGATGTTGGCTCTGTGCCCCATCAGTTCTTTGTTCTTGCTATCCAGCGCCTGTGACAAAGTTCGGGTACGTAATTGGGCTTTGAGCCTGGCCTCCAGCACCACAGGAGCCAAAGGCCAGGGTAAAATGTCGTCGGCTCCGGCATTGAAAGCGGCTAACTGTCGCTCTTCCTCATCGCTGTCTACCACCATAAGCACCGGCAGAAAGCTACTGCCTGCCTGACGCTTGAGCTCCCCTACTTGGCGGGCGGCAGAGGAAAGCGCTTGCTGTTGTGCAATAACAGCGTCGACTGAAATGGATGGCACTAAAGTGACAGCTTGCTGCCAACTACCAACCGTAGTGACCGATCGGTACTCTAGTTGATTCAACAGCCCAGCGAGTTGCTGGCAACGTTGCGGGTCTGGTTCGATAACCAGTATTTGCATCATTATTCGATATCAAACTTCTTGTCGAAGCGCGCAATTTTAAAGATATTTTTAATCGCCTCACGACAGTTGACCAAGCGAATCGTCCTGACTTTATCGGCCAGTACGCGCTCCATATTCAGCAACATACCCAATGCTGAACTGTCCATATAGCAAGTTTGCGAAAGATCAATGATCACCGTGGTGACCGAATCGGGCAGTTCAGAATATGACTGGCGAAATTGTTGAACCATTTCAAAATCAAATTTATCTGCTAATTCAATGGTATACTCTGTACCATCAGCAGAGAGCCGGTTGTCTGGCTTCATTATTATTCCTCGATTAATACTGCAATCGAATATTGCGCAATTTGAACGCTGACGCGTTACACTGTGGCAAAGTACCATAAAGAAAAACTAACATCATCTACTGGATTTAAGATATGTCGAATAACGACTCAGTTTTGGTGTATAGCACCGATGGAGGCAAGGTTGAGCCTCAAAAGCAACGCCCCTCAGCACCGGCCGGTGATGGCATTGCGCGTATCCGCAGAGAGACCAAGGGGCGTAAAGGTAAAGGCGTCACCACCATCAGTGGACTCGCTGTTGATGAAAGTGAGCTAAAATCTCTTTGTGCGACCCTGAAGAAACTGTGTGGCAGCGGTGGCGCTGTTAAGCAGTTCACCATTGAGATTCAGGGTGATCATCGCGAAAAGATTCAACAAAAACTGCAGCAACTTGGTTACACAACCAAGCTAGCCGGTGGTTAACAAAACAGGATAAAAAGGGTTTATGTCACATCACATTGCCTTGTCAGATCTGAGCATCTTATTAGTTGAGCCCTCTGACACCCAACGCAAAATTATCACCTCCATGCTGCAAAGCGCCCAAGTCGGAGAAATCGACAGTGCCGGCACTGTCAGCGAGGCGATCGAAAAGTTACACGCCCATGGGGTAGACTTGGTTATCAGCGCCATGTACTTGTCTGACGGTTCGGGGTTAGATTTGCTCAAGCAAATTAAGCAACACCCGGAAACACAATCGGTACCCTTTATGCTGGTGTCCAGCGAGTTTCGTACCGAGAAGCTTGAAGAATTCAAACAATCCGGAGTGGTTGCGATTTTACCCAAGCCATTTGAGCCCTTGCATTTATCACGGGCCCTGTCGGCTACCCTGGATCTGATAAACACCTCAGAGTTAGAGCTTGAATTATTCGATGTTGAGCAGCTGCGTGTGCTTATCGTTGATGACAGCCGGTTAGCCAGAAATCATATCCGCAGGGTGTTGGAAGGTATGGGCCTGAAAAGCTTTAACGAAGCAGAAAACGGGGCGTTGGCGTTGACGCTACTCAAAGAACACACCTTTGATTTGGTGGTAACCGATTACAACATGCCTGAAATGGACGGTCGAGAATTGTCAGAGTTCGTTCGCTTCAGCCCTGAAACCGCCCATATCCCGATAATTATGGTGTCTTCCGAGGCGAACAGTGCCCACATGGCAAACATTCAGCAAACCGGCGTGAATGCACTGTGTGACAAGCCGTTCGAACCAGCGGAGGTTCGACAAATTCTGGCCAGCTTGCTAGGCGATTAATCTGCTGGATTGCCGCCCGCCGCGGCTAAAGCACTGTACTGCAATGAATTGCACGGAAAACGGTTGACAGCGGTGGTACGAGAGCATAAATTCATCCTATGAAAACACTATTTAAGCAATATTTTTCACTGTTTATGCCTTTTAATTAGGGAGGACAGTTTAATATTGCTGAAAAAACCTCCCTTCGGAGGTTTTTTTATTTTTGCGGGGAATCGAAATGACAGATAAAGCAGATTTGTTGGCACCTATCCGGGCCCAAATCAACCAGGTTGACCAACAGGTGCTAGAGTTACTTGCTGAGAGACGCCAACTGACCAATCAGGTTGCCGAAACCAAAATCAAGACGGCAAAGCCCATACGTGACCAGCATCGCGAGCAACAGTTGTTAGTAAAGCTCATTAAGCAGGGCCAACAACTCGGGCTGGATGCCCATTACATCACCCAGTTGTTTCATGTCATTATCGAAGACTCTGTGCTGAATCAGCAGGCATTACTCGCTGCCCGTGCCAACCCTGAAGCGAAAACCCCGCTTAATCGTGTCGCATTTTTAGGTAATAAAGGTTCATACAGCTATTTGGCCGCCCGCAAGTACTTTGCCCGTCGCGCTGGCGAGCTACTCGAAATTGGCTGCCAAAGCTTTGCAGAGGTGTTGCAAAAGGTTGAAAGTAACCAAGCTGATTACGCTGTACTACCGATTGAAAACACCAGCTCAGGCAGTATCAATGAGGTCTACGACCAATTGCAACATACCAGTTTGAGCATTATTGGCGAGCTCACACACCCGATTAAGCATGCCCTGCTGGTCGCCCAGCCAACCGACATATCCCAAATCACCACACTTTACGCCCATCCTCAGGTGTTTGCTCAGTGCAGTCATTTCCTTGCGGAATTAGGCAACGTTGAGGTGAAACCTTGCGACAGCACCTCGGCTGCCATGATGAAAGTGGCGGAGCTAAATTCTCCTCACGCCGCCGCGATTGGCAGTGAAGCCGGTGGCAACCTGTACGACCTCACTGCAATCAAGTCCAACTTGGCCAATCAAAAGGAAAATCACAGCCGCTTTATCGTCGTAGCCAGAAAGGCGGTATCTGTGCCGATTCAGGTTCCGGCAAAAACTACCCTAGTGATGTCGACAGTGCAAAAACCCGGGGCGTTGGTAGAGTCCTTGTTAGTTTTAAAAGACAATCAGATCAACATGACCAAACTGGAGTCGCGTCCGATCACGGGCAACCCATGGGAAGAGATGTTTTACATTGATGTAGAGGGTAATTTACAAGATGGTCCTATGCAGTCGGCGCTGGAAGAATTAGGCCGTATCACCCGCTACCTTAAAGTGTTGGGTTGTTACCCCAGTGAAGAGGTAACACCGACCAAGGTTCCCCTTGGAGATGCGTTAAAGTCCTGAAACAATAGGCCCACTCAATATGAGTGGGCATTCAAACACCAGCTTCGATTTTAGCCCGAGTTAAATGGGTCGATTTACAACCGGTCGTCATCGGCTTTAAGTAATAATTTTTTACTTTGCTGCATACAGGTTTTGGCGTAATCACCAAACCAATCTGCCACTTGCCTGAATTGTTGAATGAACGCTTGCTTATCATCGGACTCAACCAATGCCAGTGCATCCGAATAGCGCTGATTGAAGCGTTTTAACAGGGCCTTACCCTCTTCACTACCGAAGATAATATCGGCATACAGAACCGGATTTTGCGCAAATAAGCGACCTACCATGGCTAATTCCAAACGGTATATTGGTGAGCTAAACGCTATTAATTGTTCCAATAACGGGTTTTCGCTGGATAAATGCATGCCATACACAAAGCTGGAAAAATGTCGCATAACCTGAATAAAAGCCATTGCGTGGTCGTGTTCGCTGGCCTGACTATGAAACAGGTGCGCACCCCATATTTGCATTTGTTCTAACACCCACTCGTATATCTCTGGGTAACGGCCTTCACACACCACCACGACCTGTTTGGCTAAACTGCTGACATCAGGTCCGAACATGGGGTGAAAACCCACCACAGGGCCTTTGTGGGCTGCCATCATTGCGTTTAGTGGCTGTTCTTTGGTACTGGTAACATCGGCAAGAATGCAGGTTGGCGGCAGATTATCCAGTTTAGCAATCACTTGCTCTGTAAGTTGAATCGGTACTGAAACCAGCACCAGATCAGCCTGTGCAAACAGCTTGTCCGCCCTGTCCCAATCCTGTTGCTCGATAATTTCTACATCGTAGCCACTGCGCCGAAATAAATTAACAAAAACGCTACCCAGTGCGCCGCCGCCACCGATAACCACGATTTTACGAACCTGTGAATTGACCTGCACAAAACGCATATCAAGATCATGGTATACCTCTCGCTGAATGCGTTTGGCGAGGTCTTCTGCAAAATCATGATTAAGTTCACATTGCTCGCCAATCAGTGTCATTTGCGCGATCAGCGCTTTGTCCTGACTGGCAACGTAAACCGGATGGCCTTCTTCGCACTGTTGTGCGGCTATTTGCGCCGCAATTTCAGTGCGTTTGGCGATCAGTGAGAATATTTGCTCATCGAGTTGGCGTCTTGCACTAACCAACTCGCTAACCTTTTCAGATTGGACCATAACAGGGCGTTAACTCGCTTTTTGCGTATCGGGCAAAGATAGCAGAGTATGATGGAATTCTTTGAGCAATTCTTCCGTTGTCTGCCAGTCGATACAGGCATCCGTGATACTCACACCGTATTCCAGTTCAGACAAGGTTTTACCATCGGCTTTTTGGTTGCCCGCCTTTAAATGGCTCTCCAGCATAATACCAATGACCGGGTTGGTTTTCGCCACTAGCTGAGAGAGCACGGCTTTGGCTACTTCCGGCTGACGACGATAATCTTTATTTGAATTCGCATGGCTGCAATCCACCATCACTCCAGCAGCTAACCCCGCATTGGTCAACTCCTGCACGCAGGTACGGACGCTTTGAGCGTCATAGTTTGGTTGCTTACCACCACGTAATATTACATGTCCATCAGGATTGCCGGTGGTGTTGATAACGGCCACCTGACCTTGCTGGTTGATGCCCATAAAGCTATGGCCACTGGCCGCTGAGCGCAGTGCATTGATTGCCGTATCCAGTGAACCATCGGTACCGTTTTTAAAACCCACTGGCATGGATAAGCCACTGGCCATTTCGCGGTGGGTTTGAGATTCAGATGTTCTGGCGCCGATCGCCACCCAACTAAATAACTCCGCAAGGTATTGAGGGCTGATAGGGTCTAAGGCTTCAGTCGCTACAGGCAACTCTAACTCCGCTAACCAAATAAGCAATTCACGGGCTTTATGCAAACCGGCTTCGATATCAAAGCTACCGTCCAGGTGCGGATCGTTAATCAAACCTTTCCAGCCAACCGTTGTGCGGGGCTTTTCGAAATACACGCGCATTACGATATACAGGGTGTCCTGATAGGCAAGCTGTAACTGCTTTAATTTCTTTGCGTATTCTTTGGCGGCGTCAACATCATGGATCGAACAAGGTCCGCAAACCACTAATAATCGCTGGTCTTTACCTTGAATAATATCGCTGATGACGTCCCGTGATTGGGCAATTACTTGTAGCGCGTGATCAGATACCGGTAGTTTGTCCCGTAATCCTGCGGGGGTAACGATAATCTGTTCAGATGCGATGTACCGATTTGATATAGTTTGCTGCGTCATTGTTCTGGCCTGTGTATCCCTCCTTGACTGTAAATATTTTTATACAAGAAGAATAATTGAGTTTTATTGTAGGTCTTGACTTTCTAACAACTAGCCAGTGCTTTTACAAGTAAAAATTCTCAATTTGAGACTGATTGGTGTGTTTTTAACCACTGTGACGAATAAAACTGTGCTAGGGTTTACTTTGGTAAGTTTAACAGGCATCCCATGCGCGTAAGTCGTCTTTTTAGCAAACATTCCAGCACCCTATTTTTTCTTATAGCAGGCTTAGGTTTTGCTATTTCCTCATTGGTCTATTTACGCGGTGAGCAGATTCTTGAAGCCATGCAAGATTTGGTCAACGAAGAGCTGCCGGTCTTTGACGAGCTTCGCTTGTACAGTAATGCCATGATTGAACAGGAGCGCATTCTTTACGAGTACTACGCCACCGAACAAAGCACCTTATATACCGACCTTTATCTGACTACCCAAGCTAATGCAGACAAAGTATTAACCCAACTGCAGCAGCGCTTCCCTGCTGAGGTAGCGATTCAGTCACTGATTGTGACCAACCGTGATATCGAGAGCATTGCAGATACCTTATTTGTTAACCTGAATAGTGACCGCACTGACTGGGACTTAGCCCGCCTGCAACTAGCTGAAATCAGTAATATCAGACGCGAAGCACTACCTTTACTTAATCGCCTGCTCAGTGTGACCGAACACAATGTTGCCACCAAGCAGCAAATCGCCTTACAGAATGTACAAAACGTTCGGGCATTGGTCATTGCCTACAGCTTTGCCATTGCATTACTGATTTTTATATTTGCCCGCGCCATTAATGCCTACGTCAATGCCAATAATGAGCGGGAGCGGCTTGCTGTATTCCCTCAGCGCACGCCCAATGCTCTGATCAGTTTAAATACCCGCAATAAGGTCATTTTTTCTAATCCCGCGTGTCAACGTTTGATGGCAGAACATGGCATCACTGATGGCGAATTGACCAGGATCCTGCCTGACAACCTTGCTGAGCAGCAACAGGTTGCACAACAATCTGAAGATGACTTTCATCGCTTCGAATATATCCTTGATGGCCGGACTTATGAGTGTGAACTGCATTGGATTGATGCACAGCGCGAATGGGACTTACACATTAGCGATATCAGTGACAAGAAAATCGCAGAGCAGGAATTGCAGTATCAAGCCGCCCATCACCCTGAGTCAGGGTTATTAAACGAATACCAGATGCAAGCAGACCTTAAAAAGCAACTTGCAGGTGCCGATGTTATCACTATCGGGATTATTCAATTACGGCGATTCAGTGATCTTAAAACCTCAATTGGCAGTCAGGCAGCCAGTGAACTGACCAAAGAAGTGGGTGTTTTATACAATGATATTATTAACGCTTTGCCTGACCTGTCGATACAGCTTTTTCATTTAGGCGAGCACACTTTTGCATTTGTCGCGGCAGAGTTAATGGAGTCGGATAAAGTCACTGTGCTGATGGACTTATTCGAACACAGCCTGAGACAAAGCCAACACGCACTGCGTTTTCAACTCGATTATGATGCTGGTATTGCCTATTCCCATGAAGGGATCCACAGCGAAGATTTGATTCGAAATGCCAATATTGCTTTGGAAAAAGCCATTGAAAGCGATGCCAGTAGCTGGATTATTTTTTCCGCCTCACTCGGGCAGCAAGTAGAGACCGCACGACAACTGGTTGCGGACCTGCGTCATGCCATTACACACAGTAGCTTTGAACTGTATTTCCAACCTCAGGCGCGGTTGAGTGACAAACGCATTGTCGGTGTTGAAGTACTCATTCGTTGGTTTAAAGACGGGAAGTTTATCTCTCCTGCTGAGTTTATACCTCTCGCGGAGCAAAGCGGTCTGATTATCCCCTTAGGTGATTGGATATTGTTTAATGCCTGCCAGCAAGGCGTCGAGCTATTCCGACAGACAAACACTGAATTTACCATCGCTGTAAATATTTCAGCGATTCAGTTTAGCCAATCTGATTTCGTCGATAAGGTGCAAAAGGCACTTGAAATGTCAGGGTTACCCGCACATTTACTGGAGCTGGAAATCACCGAAAGTGCCACCATGCATAATGAGTTGGACACTATCGCTCAGCTTCATGGCCTGCATGATTTAGGGGTAATGCTTGCCATAGACGATTTTGGTACCGGTTATTCGTCATTAAGTTACTTAAGCCGCTTCCCGCTGCATAAACTAAAGATTGACCAGAGTTTTGTTCGTCACCTGTTGAATGACAAAGGCTATTTATCCATCGTTCATTCTGTGATTGAACTCGGCAAAAGCCTGAATCTTTCATTGATTGCCGAAGGGGTTGAGGAGGCTCAGCAGGCCCAGTTACTGGCAGACTTGGGTTGTCATGAAATGCAAGGTTATTGGTACAGTAAGCCCCTGCCCTTTGGCGAACTGGTTAATTTTGTCGGCAACCAAAACAGCTAGCCTATAACGTTAAAAAGCCCGCGAATGCGGGCTTTTTATGGGTAACGTTAACACTTAATTTAGTGAATAAGATTCTGCTTGGCAGAGTCTTAGTTAAGCTTCTCTTTAATACGTGCAGACTTACCTGAACGCTCACGCAGATAGTAAAGTTTCGCGCGACGAACAGCACCGCGACGCTTAACTTCAATAGAAGCTACTGCTGGGCTGTGAGTTTGGAAAACACGCTCTACACCTTCACCGCTAGAGATCTTACGAACAGTGAAAGAAGAGTGCAAACCACGGTTACGCTTTGCAATAACAACACCTTCGTACGCCTGAAGACGCTCTTTGTCACCTTCTTTAACGCGTACTTGAACAACCACAGTGTCACCTGGGCCGAACGCTGGCACATCTGATTTCAGCTGTGCTTCTTCGATTTTTTTGATGATATCCTGATTGACTTTAGCCATCATTTCCTCACTTCCTGGTTAACCGTCATCACGCTGCATCTGCTCTTGTTTGAATGCTTCAAGCAAGGTCATCTGCTCCTCGGTCAGAGCCAGTGAATCTAATAATTCAGGGCGTCGTTGCCAGGTTCTCCCCAGCGACTGTTGTAAACGCCACTGCCTGATTTTTTCGTGATTACCACTTAACAACACCTCAGGAACTGCATCGCCGTTGAGTACTTCTGGCCGGGTATAATGAGGGCAGTCAAGCAAGCCATGATTAAATGAATCTTGCTCCGCTGAGTCTGCATGACCCAACACACCCGGAATATACCTCGACACAGCGTCCATCAACACCATGGCTGGCAGCTCTCCACCGCTTAATACAAAATCACCAATAGACACTTCTTCATCGATTTCTCGCTGAATCACGCGCTCATCAATGCCTTCATAACGGCCAGACACCAGTATCAGCTTGTCCTCTTGTGCAAGACGCTTCACTGCTGCCTGATCAAGCTTCCGCCCCTGGGGTGAAAGGTAAATCACTTTGGTATCATTTCCTGCCGCCTGTTTGGCCGCATGGATTGCATCGGTTAGCGGTTGCACCATCATTAACATTCCTGGTCCTCCCCCGTAAGGGCGGTCATCAACTGTGCTGTGCTTGTCATGAGCAAAATCACGAGGCGAAAAATACGCCAGTTCAATTATCCCATTTCGCACTGCGCGGCCGGTAACGCCAGACTCGCTGAATGCGGTAAACATTTCCGGAAACAGGCTTATAACGCCAAACCACTTTTGGGCTTGCATTAAAATGCCGGGTCCCAGTCTACCTTGATGCTGTTGTCATCCTTATTTACTTCAACAATAACTTGTTCAGGTAAATAAGGAATTAACCGCTCTTTCTGACCAAAGGCATCGTTATGGTTTGCTTGAACTAACATGACATCGTTAGCGCCGGTTTCAAACAGTTCTTTCACTGTCCCAAGGCGGTAACCCTGGTTATTCACCACTTCCATACCGATCAATTCACGCCAATAAAACTCACCATCAGCTAATGCTGGCAGTTGCTCAGCGCTGATAGCAATATCGAGATTTTTTACCATCTCAGCCTGGTCACGGTCATCAATACCAACCAGTTTGGCTACCAGGCCTTTATTGTGTGTCTTCCATTGATCAACCTGATATTCCTTACCATCACTGCCCAGATACCATGGGGAGTAATCGAAAATACCAGACAATTGTTCAGTGTAAGCATTAATCTTGAC
This sequence comes from Alteromonadaceae bacterium, assembly GCA_964228145.1. GTDB lineage: Bacteria > Pseudomonadota > Gammaproteobacteria > Enterobacterales > Alteromonadaceae > Pseudobowmanella. The sequence goes on from CAXQZJ010000087.1 coordinate 35,231, forward strand.
CCAACCTTTTACGCCGTATGGCGCACCGATTTTGCCAACAATCAGAGTTTCAGATGCGTTACTCACTGCTACACCTTCGCTGTTAATAAAATTAAGCAGCTGCTTTCTTTGCGTCTTTCACTAGGCGTGAAACACGGTCAGACAGGCCAGCGCCTTGACTTACCCAGTGCTCAACACGCTCTAGATCTAAGCGAAGTTTCTCTTCCTGACCAGATGCAGTCGGGTTGAAGAAACCGATACGCTCGATGAAACGACCATCGCGTGCGCAACGGCTGTCTGCTACGACGACTTGATAAAATGGGCGCTTTTTCGCACCACCACGCTGTAAACGAATAGTAACCATTGATATGCCTCAAACTCGTTGTAGATAAGTTGCTGCCGATAATCCTGTGGGATCGTCGAAACCAACATACCCGCAGCGTTAACGTTAACCATCCTTTGACCCGTAGATCAAAGGCCGCAGTATTGTACGGATATCGAAGCTAAATGCAAGAGAAATAGCACACCCGACCGAGTGTGCTTGAGATTAGAAAGTGTAAACGACTTTTACCGAGTCATCGACCGCTTCAACCGGCACATAGCCTATTGAGTTCGGGTCTTTTGCTATCTGGCTGACCATGTCTTTATAACTGGCCAACTCAGGTGGAGGTACCGCTGCACCGGTAAACATAAGTTTTGACCAAAACGCCACGTATAATACATCCGTTTTGCGCAATAACTCCAGATTGAACCGTGTCCGCGCTTGATTACCTTCCTGATAGGTTATCGGCTTGGCATTATTACCGTTCGGGAACGAGCCCACTTTACCTAAAAATACGTTACGAATATCTTTAGCATTGACTGCGGCGGCATTATCCGGATGCACGATAACGGCAATCTCCGCCTGTGAAACAGGCACCCACAGTAAGTTTAATACTAACAACAAGATTTTCATTGCGACTCCCTAGAAGGTCAACTGCAACGCAGCGCTGACTGCTACTGCACTGGTCTCACCATCCTGATCTTCATCAACAAATACGGCTGCGTCTCCATGATCTTCAAAGTTAATCACTTCAAACTTCACTGCCGTTCTTGGGTTAATATTATACCGAAAGCCAACGCCAATCGAGTGATATTCATCATCCACACTACCAGAAACCGGACTTTCTGTGCCCGCACTGATGCCGCCAGGCGCAATAAAGCGTAAATCACTTTCAAACTGGGTAGCGTAAGCGTATAGGGACCATTCATCAATCCGGTAAACACCACTGACAAACCAAGAACGATAAATATCCTTATAGTCGTTAAATTCCGCCATCAACATGGCATAGCCCAACTCCGCGACCAAAGACACATCAAAGAATCTTGTGCCTGTCCACTCTCCACCGGCAATCAGAGGTCTGCCTTGGTCAGCTGGTCCATATAAACGGTATTGTTCGTTACCTTTTAAGTAGGACAGGCGCACATTGAACCAGTCGATATGTGTATCCGCCACAACGCCGACAAGATCCTTGTAGTCTTTTTCTGCTAGCAAGTCCTGCACGCCAATAAACTGACCTTGTTGGTTATAAATCTGACCGGTTTTATATTGCTCGATAGTGGTTAAAAGTTTGTTGGGCCGGGTATCTTGTTGGCCGGCATAGAGTCGCAATTGCGTGACTCCAATTTCCCAGTCAACACTGTGAGACAGCGATGCGCCCTGAATATTAGTTACCGCTAAAGAGTAGGCATCGGTAGGCACCCGCAGCCAAGGGTAAGCGATACCGATATCCATATATTCTGAAAAGTGATAAACAGGGAGCCGGTAGCGGCCCACCATCAGGCTGGTATCTGGGTTGATTTGGTAGCTGGCATAGAACCACTCAAGATCAGGATCGAAATCATTGGCACCGCGCATCACTACCTGGGCGGTCAGTGACAATTTGGTCGTTGCGGCATAGCGACCCTGCAACCCTAACAGTGATTCCGGCTCAAACTCAATGCCCGATGTATATTGGCCACCAGCATCGGGCAAGCGTGCCCAATAGCCATCACCGTCGACCACGGTGCCGGCAACAACCGAGGCAAATCCTGAAAAACGAAAATTATCCATGTTGGCAAACGCGCTGGTGTTCAACAGCAATCCGGCACTGACGAGCGCAACTAAAGGACGCAACCTCATTAAAATCAACTCCACACAAACACATGTAGAGTGATTTTAGTCAACTCTGGATATTACGCCTGATTTTTCATTAATCAGCCGTTAGCGACGCGGGAACATGCCACCACCCGGACCTCCTGGGCCACCGGGAGGCATCATGCCTTTCATGCGTTTCATCATTTTGGACATACCGCCGCCGGACATTTTTTTCATCATCTTTTGCATTTGAGTAAATTGCTTTAACAAACGATTGATGTCCTGAACCTGTGTGCCTGAACCCGCCGCTATCCGACGTTTTCTCGAACCCTTAATTATCTCAGGTCGCGCCCGTTCTCCCGGCGTCATAGAGTTGATGATGGCTTCCATTTGGGTAAACATTTTATCGTTTGCTTTGTCTTTAATTTGCGCGCTCATATTGCCCATTCCGGGCAACTTATCCATCAGCGACATCATGCCACCCATGTTACGCATTTGCTCTAGCTGTTCTTTAAAGTCCTGCAGGTCAAAACCTTTGCCCTTCTGGACTTTTTTCGCCAGCTTTTGCGCTTTATCTTTGTCAACTTTGCGCTCAATTTCTTCAACCAAGCTGAGCACATCACCCATACCCAAAATTCGTGATGCGATGCGGTCGGGGTGAAACGGCTCCAACGCGTCGGTTTTCTCACCCATACCGATAAATTTAATCGGTTTACCGGTAATGTGGCGAACCGAAAGCGCGGCACCACCGCGGGCATCACCATCGACTTTGGTCAATACCACACCGGTCAACGGCAGCGCTTCATTAAAAGCTTTTGCTGTATTGGCCGCATCTTGACCAGTCATCGCGTCGACTACAAATAAAGTTTCGACCGGTGTAACAGCTGCGTGCAGGGCTTTAATTTCATCCATCATGTCGTTGTCGACATGCAAACGGCCGGCTGTATCCACTAGCAGCACATCGAAAAATTGCTTTTTCGCCGCTTCAATAGCGCTGTTAACAATATCTATGGGACGCTGAGTCACGTCGGATGCAAAAAAGGTGACTCCGACATCTTCGGCCAAGGTTTCCAATTGTTTTATGGCTGCCGGACGATAAACGTCAGCACTGACAACCATCACTTTTTTCTTGTCGCGCTCCCGCAACATCTTTGCCAATTTACCCACACTGGTGGTTTTACCGGCCCCTTGAAGACCAGCCATCATAATGACTGCCGGCGGTTGCGCGGAAAGGTCTAATTTTTCGTTGACCTCGCCCATCACAGCTTCCAGCTCGCGCTGGACTATTTTTATGAATACCTGCCCGGGGTTAAGCGACTTGCCAACTTCTTCGCCAACGGCATTTTCTTTTACCCGACTTATAAATTCCCGTACCACAGGCAGCGCCACGTCGGCTTCCAATAGCGCCATTCTGACTTCGCGTAATGTGTCTTTGATATTTTCTTCAGTAAGCCGTCCGCGGCCGCTGATATTTTTTAGCGTTTTGCCTAAACGCTCTGACAAATTCTCAAACATAATTCGGGTCTGTATCTAAATTCTGTAGACGATTATACCGATTCCATCCCAAGATCCTACTCTGATACTTGCCAAACCCGCAGAAGTCACGATATAAAACGCGTCTGACACAATAAGGATTTCAGGATGATGTGGCTCTATTTGATGGTTATTGCAGCGTATGTGGGTGCGGCCGTCACGATTTCAACCCGATTATTCCACCATGCAGGTCCGCATAAACTATCGACCTATTCATTGGCGGCACTGGCGTTGATATGCCATTTATTGTTACTCAATGAGCAGATAATTCTGGCACCGGGCCAAGACATGAGCATCACCAATGTCGCGTCACTAATAGCCTGTATTATCTCCCTGAGCATGACACTGGCATCGTTTTCGATGTCAAATATGCTACTGCTACCAATGGTGTTCGGCTTCAGCGCGCTGGTAGTTATTCTGCAGTGGTTAATCCCTGCTGAGCATTTGATGCATCTGGATTTAAAACCCGGCTTACTAGCCCACATTACCTTGGCATTACTCGCATACGGTACGCTCACTATCGCGGCACTGTACGCCATTCAATTGAGCTACATAAATTACCGTTTAAAGCACAAACAAAGCTCTATGTTGCACTCTTCTTTACCGCCACTGTTAACCGTTGAAGGCGGTCTGTTTAAATTACTGCATGTCGGTACTTTACTGCTGGTGCTGTCATTACTTAGCGGCTTTTTGTTTATGCAAAACATGTTAGGTACTGGTCAGGCACACAAAACCGTGTTGTCAGTTATTGCTTGCTGCGTCTATATCGTGCTTATTGTCGGACACAATAAATTTGGTTGGCGCGGCAAACCTGTCGTTCTGGCAACCTTGGCGGGTTGTGGGTTGCTGACCTTGGCTTATTTTGGCTCCAGATTCGTCAAACAGGTGATTTTAGCGTGAGTCTGTTTATAATGGTCGCTACGTGGCCTGACCACACTTTTTACAGGCGTTAAAGGAAACCCTTCTTGGACGAGTTATCCACCGGTACGTTATTTTTAGTACTCGCAATTCTTATTTTTTGTTCTGCGTTTTTTTCCAGCTCTGAAACCGGCATGATGTCGATCAACCGCTATCGGTTGAAACACATGGCGGGTCAAGGGCATCCAGGTGCGAACCGCGTAGCCCAACTACTGGAAAAGCCTGACCGTCTGATCGGTCTTATTTTGATCGGCAATAATCTGGTGAATATCGGTGCTGCGGTATTAGCGGGCTACATCGCTGAACGCTTCTTTGATGATTTCTGGGCGCCCTTAGTTGCCACCTTTGGTTTAACCCTGATTGTACTCATATTTGCAGAAGTAACGCCTAAAACATTAGCTGCCCTGTATCCGGAAAAAATCTCTTTCCCTGCATCAATAATACTGGTCCCCATGTTATTGCTGCTTTATCCGGCGGTATACCTGATCAATGGCGTAACCAATCTAATTCTGGCTGTACTGCGGATTAGCCCGGTTAACGATCAAGGCGACAACCTGAGTAAAGAAGAATTGCGCACCGTTGTCTACGAAGCGGGTGTGTTGATTCCTCAACAGCATCAGCAAATGTTAAAAGGCGTGTTCGAGCTTGAACAAGTGACTGCGGAAGACATTATGGTACCGCGCTCGGACATATTCGCGATTGATGTTAATGACGACTGGAAAAGTATCGTAAAGCAACTTACTCACTCGCAACACACCCGAGTACTGCTATACAGAGACAATATTGACGATGCAGTGGGTTTTATCCACGTGCGCGATGCATTGAGATTATTAGCTAAAGACCAATTCTCCAAAGCCACGCTACTTCGCGCTGTACGAGAGATATATTTTACACCAGAGTCCACGCCACTGAATGTGCTGATGCACAAATTTCAGTCGGCCAAAGAGCGTATCGGCCTCGTGGTTGATGAATACGGCGATATCCAGGGTTTAGTAACGCTAGAGGACATATTGGAAGAAATTGTTGGCGACTTTACTACCACCATGTTGCCGTCCCACAGTAAGGATGTTCAATTGCAACAAGACGGAAGCGTGCTGGTCGACGGTTCGGCAAACGTGCGTGAACTGAACAAAGAAATGGGATGGGATTTACCCACTGAAGGGCCAAAAACCCTCAATGGTATTGTCATTGAATTCCTCGAAGACATCCCTGAGGTGAATATCAGCTTTCGACTGGCCGGTTACCCGATGGAGATAATCGATATCTCTGACAATATGGTTAAAACCGTAAGGGTGATTCCTGAGTTTTACCAACCTCCTCAAGACGATTAAGCCAGTTGACGCTTTTTAAGAATTTGCTGCTTTAACTGTTCAGCGCGGGCATTGATAGAAGACAGTTTGCCTATCAGTGACTGCAACTCGTCCTGCTGAGAGGACTCAGCATGTTCGGCTTGCTTTTCCAGGAGGTCCTGGAGTTGTGCAGTCAGGCTCTTGCTTGGCATGGTGGTGGCGATAAATCAAACAGGAATGAACTCTGTATCGGTCAACCGTCAAAAACATGAAGACTTTTATTCCCCCTGATACTGCTGCACCAACGTAGCGCTTAAATCGGTGACATCGACACTCAGTTTCATTACACCTGCGGTCACGAACAATGGGCTGTGGGAACGGGTAAGTTGTGTGACCAGATGACATACTAATGGCATATGACTGACCACTAATACATTGCTATTGGCCGGCAACGACAATAATTCAGCCACAATAAACGACAAAGCGGTGTCTGGATCGGCAGCAGGAATAAGCTTTTCGCTAATTAGGACGCGTTTAGAAATCAGGGTTTCTGCGACCTTCGCTAATGTCTGCCGCGCCCGGTTATAGGGGCTACACAGTGCTAAATCAACATGCTGATGTTGAGTTGCCAACCATTTGCCTGCACTGACCGCTTCGGATTCGCCCGTTGCAGTCAGATTTCGCAAACTGTCTCGCTCTGCCGCGAACGAAGCTTCACCGTGTCGCATAATATACAAATTCATAGTACCACCGGCTGATTATTAACCCGACACCGACAAGTGTTTGATAATTGCACAAAAAAAACCAAAAGTAGGTTATGCTTGATTAAGGTTAATTCTGACACAAGCG
>CAXQZJ010000088.1:0-13320 GCA_964228145.1 Alteromonadaceae bacterium
GGCCATAGCGTTACGGAACCACCTGATCCCATTCCGAACTCAGCAGTGAAACGTAGTAGCGGCGATGGTAGTGTGGGGATTCCCCATGTGAGAGTAGCACACCGCCAGGCTCCTATTTAAATAGAAAAGCCCTTGTCGAAAGACAGGGGCTTTTTTATTTGCATCAGAAAACCTAACGTGTGCTACTCGAACGGAGTGACCAGATTGTTTGGAACAATCTGGAACATCGGCGCGAAGCAACCATGGCCCGAAGGGCGAGCGCAGGGATAGCGCGAGTAAAGTAGCACACCAAAGGCACCTCCAGACCTGACGTTGATGCACAACCGATCGGACATTTGATGGTGCATTATTATCAAGGGCAATCGTAAAGGCTTTAGCGCAGGGATAGCGCGAGTAAAGTAGCGCACCAAAGACACCTCCAGACCTGACGTCGATATCCAAATCTTCGAGCTTTTGATAATTCACTGTTATCAAGGCCAGTTGCGGACGGCCAGTTGCGGACGGCTAGTTGCGGACGGCTAGTTGCGCAGCTCCCTAAAAGTAAAGTGTCGCTTTTCTTTACATATTCATTATAAAGTCCTAACTCAAAATTTGCTTGGTGTGGTAACACACTGAACTTTAAAGGATTAAGTTTTATGGCTCAGAAATTGCTTTACGTTAGTTGGAAAAATAGGGAGTAGTAGTTATGAAGTCTTACTTTAAAAAATTCATGGGTGCAACTGCACTAACAACGACAATAGTTTTCACTACATCAGCGTTCTCAGCAATAATTCCGAGCGGTATTCAAACTGACGTAACAGTTTCCGACTTTAATTCCTGGGGATTAACTCAGTGTTACTCAGAAGCTGAATCTGGCGGTCCTGAATCAATCATGTCAGTTATCAAGCAAAATTGTGACTACGACTACGTTGGCTACGGTGTGTATGACGCAAATAATTCCATTTACGAATCGTTTGCAATAGGCGAGTTCGATGCTGTTTTCTGGGATAACGGCAACCTTTTTGGTCAACAACTTTCTTCAAGTTATAACGTTTCTAACAATGTAAACTTTTTTTACTATGCCAATACCACTTATGGTGGGATGGGATTTTACGACACGAACTCCACTGCGACTCCGAGGCACTGCGATACGGACAACAACTCGCAAAAGGACGCCATGTGTATGCATTTACAAGCAGGAACTTCTGGGGTAGTTGATACGTATAGTATTATGGATGTATGGGCAACTACGACAAACGGTGTTCGCACTGGTATAGGCGGTAGTCAGTATTCAATCCGGTTCTTCGGTGCTGACGTCGGTGCAAATGAGATTCCCGTGCCACCTATATTTGCCTTGATGATACTTGGTTTATTCAGTCTGTTCGTTTCTAAAAGAAACCGAATTTAAATTTCGCAAATTCTTAACTGCGAATTTGGTGGACGCTATGACGAATGACTTGGTTCATAGTGTTCACTATTTCACAACCTGCAACGCTTCTCTGCGCCTAACTCGCTAACAAACGAATTACTCCAAGATCTTTCATTTCAATGCCAGAACTAATAGACACATCTGAAGCTCTTTGAATATTTCAATACAACTTAGATTAGGTTAAAAGCATCAATGATAACTGGCAAGGTTAGTCTGCAAAGGCGAGTTCATGTATTTGCTTTGCGTCATGTTCCATAACATCCACTGGTTATTATGACCCGCCGCCTGAAAAATGTCGTGCATGAAAGGTAGGATGTCGAGAGTAAAATAATACTCCGCCTACGTTGGCACAGTACATATGGTGAGGCGTGAACAGCCAACCCTATTTAGCGCGTTGCGAATTAACTCAACCATATAGAAAAGTTCTTGCCCGAAGAAATGGGGCGCTTTTAACTTACATTAAAAGCCTAAAAATGTGACCTGACTATCAGTAACTATTCGACAAAAAGAGCGTTGTCGAATAGTTACACAGAAGGTGCCCTCCCTCTCAAGCAAAATCGGAACCCCCTTCGTTCTACAAATATTAAATTCATAAAGAATAAAATATTATTAATAACGTATTACGTTGACATTAATTATTCTCGGTGTTATTTATTTGTTAATGCAAAAGTGCAAAAAATGTCCAATGCCAAAGTGTTGTTGTTTGGTTGTGGATTAAACAAGGGACTCGCTATGTCACAACATCAAATATCTTCACTGGCCAAAGGGGTAAAGCTGGCACTAATCGGTGCTGTGCTTTCTGTGCCGATTAGTTACGCTCAAGAGGCGCAGCCAGAACCGGAAGAAACGCAAGAAAAGTCGGTTAAGGAAAAACAACAAGAACTGGAAGTCATCGAGGTTAAAGGTTTTGCTGCAAGCTTACAGCGAAATTTAAATATTAAACGATACGCTGATGTTGTGATGGATGCGATTTCAGCGGAAGACATCGGTAAATTCCCTGACCAGAACGTTGCGGATGCCTTAGCGCGTGTCAGTGGAGTCCAGGTCGAAAGTAATTTCGGGGAAGCCGAAAGTGTGAGTATCCGAGGAACTGCACCGGGGCTAAACCGCACTTTACTCAATGGGCAAAATGTCGCCACCTCGGACTGGAATGCCTTATCACTGGGTAAGCGTGAATTTAACTACACGTTAATTCCCTCGGTAATGGTTAAACAACTCGAAGTACATAAAACTCCTACGGCTGACATAGATGAAGGGTCCATTGGCGGAACTGTCATGATGAAAACTCGCCGTCCTTTGGATATGGAAGCCAACAGTGGTGCGTTTGCTTTGAAAGGGCAATATAACGATAAATCCGAGGAATGGGATCCTCAAATTGAAGCCCTCTACTCTTTCAAAAGTGAAGACGAAAGTTGGGGTGTCTTAGCTACATTGGCCAAACAAGACAACCAAGTGCGCCGTGATGCATTGCAAACTTACACTTGGGCCCAAGGCAATATTGGTGGTCGCGAAAATGTCTGGTATCCCAGTCTTGTCGGTTCTGACCATTTCACTCAAAGCCGCGAGCGCCAAAGCGGTATGATCACGTTGCAATGGGCACCCGATGATCGTCTAAATACGGTGTTCAATGCGCTGTATTCTAAAATGGATGCTAATAACGTCAGTCAGGCGTTCTACGCAATGGCGGGACAGAGCATTGCGCTGGGGGCGGAACCACAAAATGTGGTGTTTGATGATGTGAACGGTGACACAGTGCTGGGCATGATTGTACCGGAAGTTGAAAGCGGAAGTCCGTCAGAAGACGCCGAAGTGCAATTTGATACCCGTAACAGAAAAGCATTTTTCAAAACCGAACACTATGACTTCAAAGTTGAATATCAGGGCGATAACTTTACCGTAGAAGGCCAACTAGGTTACACCGAGGCCAATGGTGGTAACCGCCTGGAGTTTGCAACCGCATTCTTCGCGGATACCGCGATTGCGATTGATAATACTCAGGGAATTCCACAAGTAGAATTACTCGATATGGAAGTCGGCGATGTAGATGATTTTCGTCTGCGATTGATGAGCCTGTACGATCGTCCTCAACACGACGATGAACTTTACGGCCAGGTTGACTTTGAATATTTACTATCGGGTGACTTCTTCACCTCGATTAAAGTTGGCGGCAAGTACCGCGATCATATTAAGTCCCAGCGAGCCAATCTTTATGGTTCAAAAACGGTCACTGAAGGATATGACCAGAGTTATTACGATGAGTTAGTGGTAGATGGTGAGACCACGTTAGGAGATTTTGATGCAGGACCTGCGCCAGATAACTTTATGGAAGATAGCCGTCTGCCAGGCTCAATAACCGATTTTCATTTCCTGGACTTTGATGCGCTTGAAGCGGAATTTCTGGCAAATCGTGATAGATTCAACATCATTCCGCTACTCACCGCGGAATTCGATATCGTCGAGCAAATCGGCGCAGGCTACGTGAGAGCTGATTTCAGTTACGAGGAGTTGCGCGGTAATATCGGCGTCCGTTATGTAAGAACGAATCTGGATAGTTCTTCATGGACCTACTATGGGCCTTATCTCGATCCTGCGGAAAAACGTTGGGAAACCCATAGCAAAACTTACAACGATATCCTGCCTAGTCTAAATCTGGCATACAACGTAAGCGAAGAAGTTGTGCTACGTTTTTCAGCGGCCAAAGTCATGTCTCGTCCAGGTTACGGCAACCTGTCCGGTTATCGGGGGTTAAATGAATCACAGCTTACTGGTGTAGGGGGGAACCCTGATTTAGACCCTTATCGTGCTACCCAATACGATCTTTCGTGGGAGTGGTATATCAATAATTCCGGTGGCTTCAACGCGGCGGTATTCTATAAAAACATTGAGTCTTATTTAACCTCAACCGAAGTTGAAGAGGTTCATTTCCATCAACCCAGTAACGCTAACCAAACCTACTTGATTAACCTCAAGTCAAATGGCTCTGGTGGTAAAAACGTCGGATTTGAGCTTAATTATCAGCAAGACCTATTCTATGGATTTGGTATCAACACCAACTATACCTATTCCAATTCCAGCACTGAATCGGGCGATATTATTCCGGGAAATTCAGAAGATACCTTCAACTTCACAGTGTATTACGAAGACGGGCCAATCAGCACCCGAATCGCCTACAACTATCGTTCAGAGTATTTCCTGTTTAACAGCCGTGGCAACGACGTTTACGTTGACGGAAGCGAACGATACGACGCCACATTCAGCTACCGCATTGGGGACAATACCTCAATTGTACTGCAGGGAATTAACCTGACCAATGAAGTGCAAAGCCGCTATGCCGGTGAGTACTACCGCCACTTGGGCACCTATGAAAATGGTCGCAAATTCCGCGCCGGTATCAGGATTAAATTTTAATAGCACAGTGCGTGTCTGAGATGGCACGCGGCCTGTGAGGAGTGAAGAATGATGAAAATCTATACGAAGGCGATACTGGGCATGGTGGTAGCTGCTTCAATGCACGGTTATGCGCAAACACAAGATAATTATCTATGTGACCATAGAGTTGAAGGTGAAGCAGCAACCTTTGGTATGACCCATTACGGTTGTGACGTTAAACCCTTTGGTGATGAGGAATTTGTCACTAAAAAGTTTTCCGAATTAGTATTTGACGACCAACAGAGCAGTGAGTCTGGATATGTCGAAGAAATGCTGCCAGTACTGCGTGATGCTGCAGATTACTATTTGCAACAGCGCCAGCCAGAAGCAACAGAGCAAGCTCGGGAGGATTGGCGTCGGGCGGTGATGGCATTGGCCCAACAACAATCCTTTTGGACCCATTATCGTCAGGGTAGCGACGGGCGCTTGAAAATGTCCCGTGGTGACAACGGTCACGGTCACGGCCTTATGCAACTTGACGATCGTGAACACTTTAATGAGATTGTTGCTGGTAAAGGGTGGAACTTATTTGAAAACATTAGTTTCGCGTTAGATGCGTACTACGCACCTTGGACCGATTATGCCGGCGGGAATTGTTCCACTGAGGCATCTGCTAAAGTTACTGCGCAATATGCCTACGCTGTCTATTCCGGTGGTGCCTCAGAAGGCTGTCGATTCGAACAAACTGATAACCCGTGGCAGGCACAGGATGATCAGTTTGCTCAGTATTGGGAGCAACAGGCGTGGCTAAATTTGAGCTCAGAACCTAACGCAGCAGCGTCTGTTGACGTGGCCTGCTTTATGGAAGGTGAGGAGGGCTGCGTACCCTTAGGGCCCTTGCCGCCGCCCAAAGCCGATATCGGGAGCCTCGGCCAAATCGACGGGAACACCTTTGATGGAGATCCGAATACCATCGCCGCATGTCGCGCAGAGCCCAATGGCGATGCAGGAAACGTAGAATGGATTAGAACTACCACCAACCCCTGGGCTACGGCAAGCCAGTTAACTTTGCTTGCTCGCCAAGGTGATTGGGTGCAAGTTTCCTTTGAGTATTCGGGACTGACGAATACGTGTTGGACCCTCGAATACCCTATTGGTTGGGAAGGATTTGAGCCGCCGCCACCACCTAATGACACCTTGTTCGCATATAAGCAGCTAGTGCTCGACAGTGGAGAAACCTGTCTTCACAGCAATGGTGAATTCCATTGTGTGACGCAGAGCAAAGACGCACTGTGTTTGTTGGAAAAGCTTGATCAGGTGGTTGAACCACAGGCGTTTCAGCTCAATGCCGCCCAATCTGCCTCGCAACCGGCGATCATCTATGACCGTCATACCTGCCTAACCTCAATTGAGTCATTGGCCATGGTGGGTGACTCAATCCGGGTTGAACAAGTGCTGCCTGTGTTTGATTCTGTGGGTGGCAGTAAGGTGGGGGAAACCATTGCTGGGACTGTCTATCAGGTACTTGATGTCAGTGCTGATACAAAATATCAAATCAATCGTTACTATAAGATTCTAGTTGATGTGCCGGCCACCGAAACCACCGAGGCAACCCAGGTAGCCGGTTATATCTATGCGGGTAACATCGAAGATTATCAAAGCTATGCAATTGCCAGCAGCGCACCAGCAGCTGAAACTGTGATTCTGAAGTCAGGCACCAATTTCGTCGTTGAGGCGGAGGAAGGGCTGAGTATGAGTGCTGAGGTTGGTGGAGACACCACATTAACGATTCCGAAGGGCGTCGTGATGGAGATTAAAGATACATTAATTATGGGTGACAATAACCGTATCTACTACGAGGTGTACCGCAAAGGCATCCGTGGTGTTGTGTATGCAGGTATGACGTCACCGCAGGTTAATATGAACCCTGAGTTGGCGGCAACCACAGCTCCTGCGACACCGGATGAGTCCACCCCCATAGTGACGCCTGACACAGAACAACAAATAACCCGTGGCGGAAGTACAGGTTGGGGAGCACTGATACTGTTATTCGGTGTTCTTGGGCTGCGTCGAAACAAGGAGATGCGCTAATGTTTGCTAATATCCAATCTTTAAATATGCGTGCGCTAACTAAAGGAATTGTATGCAAAAGTGCCACCGCTCTGGCGCTGTTGACCTGTGCATGGTCCTCATCGGTCAGTGCACAGGCGGTTGATACACAGGATTATTATCTTTGTGCACATAAAGTCAGTGATACCACGTTTGATTTTGGCACGATTCCGTCCTGGTGTGACGTAGACCCGTTCGGGTCGCCAGAAGTGATTCAAACCCATTTTAGTGAGGTGATGTTCAATGGTTTTGAATCAGAAAGTGAAGAGCGCGAGCGATATATGTCGACCATGTACCCGGCAATACGCGACGCTGCAGAATATTATCTGTCAGTGCGTAAACCCAATGCCTCGATTACTGAGCAAGCTGCTTGGCTACATGCAGTTATGGCGACCGCCAGTGTGGAGACAAAGTGGAGTCACTACCTTCATTATCAGGGTGACGAGAAGATAAAAATGATCCGTGGTGACCGGGGGCACGGTCATGGCATGATGCAAATCGACGATCGCTGGCACTTTACTGCAATCGAAGACGGGAAAGGCGTTCAGATTTTCGAAAATATGGTTTATGCCCTGGATATTTTCTACAACGGTTGGCGTTATTCGGTTGCTCAAAACTGCGTCAGTGGCGAAAACGATTGGGAAGCACGCTCTCGCAGTGCGTACTCTGCCTATAACGGTGGTCCGACAGATTGGTGTCGTTGGAAAGACACGCCTTATACCCAAGACGATAACTATATTGCTCACTACAGCGGGAAAGCCTGGGAAGATTTTGTCGCCGATAAAAATGCTACCGCAGCCCTCGATGTTGCCTGCTATATGGAAGACAACCAGGCATGTATCGATAGTCAGAGTGACGGCGGTGCGGCCCTGAGGATCGGTATTTTGAGTGAAGGGTCGTTGGATGCGCTGCGGGACGGTATTGATGGTACCCGCCTTGAATATATTCGAGGACCAGAAAACGCCTATGCTGCTGCAGATCGATTTTTGGAATTGGAACGCGATGGCGAATGGGTGAAAGTGGAGTTAATGAAATATAACGACACCAATGAAGATCCCCTGATCGGCTGGGTACACGATGTTGGTCAGATAAGCTGGAGTAACGTCAAAGCTATCGGCTCGCTCAAGGCCAGTTATCCGGCAACCGTTTTGGAACTTCAAGACGGTATTGACGGAAATCTGATGGGGCAATATGTCATCAGCTACTCCAATGCATGGAATCCTGCAGACAGAGTGATACTGCTGGAACGGCGTGATGATTGGGTCAAGGTGGAAGTACTGCGTTTTCTTGATACAGACGAGACTCCCTTGATTGGCTGGGTCAAAGACCAGGGTAATTTTGATTGGATTGAGGCAGAAGTGTCATTGGTCCAGTTCATCGGTCAAATTACCTCAGGCACGCTTGGGGCCTTATTGGACGATATCGACGGTACCCGTCTTGAATATATCCGCGGGCCTGAAAACGCTTATGAAGCAGCCGACCGCTTTATGTTGCTTGAGCGTGATGGTGATTGGGCTAAAGTAGAAATGATGAAGTACACCGACACCTCTGAAACGCCGTTAATTGGTTGGGTTTATGATGGTGGCACGCTTACCTGGAATGAAGTTGCCGCGGTGGGTGCGATCAAACAGGACTACGCAGGAACTTTCATTGAATTGCGTGACGCGCCGTCAGGCAATCTGCTGGGGCAATACATCAGAAGCTCAACGAATGCGTGGAATCCCGCAGATCGTGTTGTTTTGCTGCAAGAAGACGGTGATTGGATTCAAGTAGAGGTGCTACGCTACCTGGATAAAGACGAAACGCCGAATATTGGTTGGGTCGAAGGGAAAGAAAACTTCACTTGGATTGGCGGTATCGACATTGTGGAGGAGCCGACGGAAGCAGATTTATGGCAATATCGCTATTTGGGGCTTGCCAGCGGTGAAACCTGCTTGCTTGAAGGTGGGGTATTCCAGTGTGTCGAGAACCAGCAAGATGCGGTTTGTTTGAATACTTTGTTCGACCGCATCACTGAAAGTGATGTCTTGATGCTTGACTCAGAAACCAGTCAGTCACGAGAAAAGGTGATCATTGATCGACATGAGTGTCTACAAAGCGTCACGGCAGCACTGCAAGTCGGAGACAGTTTACAAACTCATGCAGAGATCGCCTTGTATGCCAGCGTAAACGGTGCAGCGTTGAATGTCAGCACAGAAGCCGAGGGTATCTATCAGGTGTTGGACGTACTGGTGTTCGGACACAATGTGTATGAGCAGTATTACCGTATCCTGGTTAATGGCCAACTGGGCTATATCTACGCGGGTTCTGAGTTGGAGCCGGCGCAAATCAGCGTCGTAAATCATGAAGATGTGCCGCAAGACAGCATCGTTTTACCTCAAGCCGGTGATACGATCCGTATAATGCAGGAAGACGGAATTGCGTTGCGAGACGATACCGATGTATCTGGTCAGGTTCAGGCCCTCATTCCGATGGATGCTGAAGTAGAAGTTGAGCAAACTATCGTCAAGGGTCAGGACAACCGGGTTTACTACAAGGTGACCTACCAAAATGTTCTTGGTTTTGTCTACGGTGGCCAGATATCTGAAAACGAAAATACTGTAGCAGAATGGGCAGTGTTCACCGAGCCAACACCGGTGACACCTCCGCCGCCGCCACCACCTCCTGCATCAAACGACGATGTTGAGGTACGCCCGTTAGAATCGGGTGGTAGTATGTACGCACTGCTTGTGGTGATGATGGGTATGCTGGTACGCCGAAAAGTGGCCAGCTAAAACAGAATAAAGCACACTTCGGTGTGCTTTTTATTGGGGAAAATAATGAGATACTTACTGGCAGGGGTGATTGCCCTGGGGATCGCGCTAATTATTTGGTTAAACTTTCTGTCACCTGCAAAAATACAATCAGGCGCGCAAGATGCGGTTACTGAGCCCGCAGAAATTGCACAGCCTGAGAATAATCCTTTTCGTTCAGCTCAGAACCAGTCCAACTCTCCCGAGTCTGTGCCTTCCGACGCTGAGCAAGTATCGCAGCCAGTGGCATCTACAGTATCGCTGTCGGATGCACAGCAACAGCAGCGTCAGGCGCTGGAAGAGAGCCTGGCGACGTTGGCAAATTGTAAAGAGACAGATACTTGTCCCAGAGATGATGAAGATCCCAGAGCCGCAAGTTATGAATTAGCCATGCAGCTTAAGCAACAAATAGATGCCTATCGCAAATTGCATCAACAAGCGGATTACTTCGATGAGCAATCTGCACGCGTCGCGCAAACCTATTTACAATACCCCGACGGACATGTGCAAAGTGCCGCGTTAGCGCTAATGCGTGCTCAGCCAGCAAATGTCGACAGTGCAACTGTGTTAATCGATGCGCTTTCATCTGGATACGATGGCAAATTGATGACTGAAGCCATGTTGGAGCTGCAGCGTTATCCGGGGCTAGAGTCCGAAATTCAAACTTTGTTTGCCGAACAGCTAAGAGAAGGCGCGTTCAATGTCTCCAGAGCAATAGCGGAGAATATCAGGCCCTATTTGAATCAGGACAACTTGGCTTTTTATAAAAAATTAGCCGACCAGTTGCCGGCTAAAAGCGCTAAGGCTCGCTATTTGAAAAGTGCCATTCTGGAAGCTGAGTATCAGTTATCCGGGGGTTAATCAGGCTCAACCTGAGTCGGTAAATGGCTAAATATCATTTGAGGATTAGACTTAAGAAGCGACTTTTTCACCTTGAGTTCTATCTTCATTTCGTCATCGGTACGGTATTGCTTAGATCCGACCTGAATCGTAGCCGCCTGCTCAAACTGAAATATCAACGTATTCGGGCTGGGGATAAACCACGCGGCAGCTCCAGCCATTTCGCTCATCAACGCTTCGGCATCATCCAATACAGAAAATAAATCGCGATAACTGACCTTGGTGTCCGTAGGTGGTTTAATTGAGGCATTGACGCTCAAGCTAACCGCGTCCCCACCAGGTGAAACGTGCAATTGCGTGACTGCAGCGTCTTGTTCGCTGAGGGCCGGCAGTACAATTGCGCCGTCCTCTGCGACCGCCAGACTTGCAATGCGCTGACCATCTCTTTGCAGCCAAATATCAACATCCTGGAGTTTCAGGGCATCATCATTGAGGGTTAACCAGGCGCGAATGTTTGAGTAGGGACTTTTTACTTTTGTCGCCAAGGTTGCAAGGCCATTTAGCTCATCATAATTGATCGTTTTTGCGTGAGAGTAGGGCCCTAGCAGTGCTGCGATAATTAACAGCGTAGAAAGAAACAACCGTGTCATAAGATTTCCTTGTATTTAAGTGCAGGTGTTAGGGGCGGCCAGTTTGATAAAGTTCCTTAACGAGGCTTTTTAATTGTTGATGTAGTTGCTTTTTTCCAGCCAACTTAAAATCGCTGATGATCATTTTTTCTGGCATTCGCAGTAAACAAGCTGCAATGAGTAACTCCAGTTCCTGAGCATTTCGGGCATAGGGCGCTAATGCAAATAAGGCTGCCAAAAGTAACTCTGGCTGGCTGATAATCGGCCTAGAACCGAATAGTCCAAACAATAACTTTTCCGGAAACGGCATTACCGGCATCAGCATTTTGAGTAGGTGGCTAAGCAACTCAAGCTCTTTACCCAGCGCAGTAAATGGGAGCCGTTGACAAAACGCCTGCGTAGCTCGTTGGAAATATTGTCCAGCAGTGACGCTCTTAGGGGAGATACACAAAGCTGAATACTCTGCGCTTGATGCGTCACGTTTTTCACCGAGGTGTATGCTAAAAAAGCCGCAGTGTTGCCAAAAAGATAGTAACCCTGGCGTTGCCCCAAAACTGCTCGACAGGTAATCACAGTTATGGCGCTTAGCGTAGTCGTGGAGCCAGTCTATCAAACTCTTGGCGTGACCTTGTTTACGATTGCCAGCTGCGCTGGCAATCCTCACCACCCGAATCCCCCTCAAAGCAAGCACCTCAGGTGTGCTGTAGGTGTAGGCCAGAAGTTGAGGTGTCAGGTAACCCGCCAATCGGCGCTCACCACGACAAATTTTATCGCTGTAAGCGCTCAGGTGATCAGGTTCACTGGAAATCCACATCACCGCGATCACTTTACAATGCTTTATTTTTACCACTAACGTGTTGTCAGGCCCGTCTAGCAGGCGCTGCAGATCGTCAGGCGTTGTCTGATAATGGGCGCTGACCATTAACTGCCATGCCTGCATAAGTAAACCGGGCCGTTCGGCTGCCTCGCGGCCATTGAGGGCGTATATGCCATCTGCCGTAGCCAAAGGCTCTGATGAATTGGACTGACACATAATACGCCAGGTAAGCGCTTCTAGCGGACAGTCCGCGGCCCATCGGGTTGGTTGTTGTAAGTGTTCTAGTGACCAACTGGGGTAGTGCTGGTTAAGATATTCAGGTACCCGGATATCGAAGCCTTGTCCAGACCCTTCATAACCATGTACCGTCGTTGCCATGATGATTCTGGGGTAGTGATTTATCAGTTTTTTAATGGTATCGACCGGAAACATGGCGGCTTCGTCGACCAGTAAAATGTCTGCGAATGGTGCAGATTCGATCAGCTCATCTACCGCCCTAAATTCGATGTTGTCAGATTCGCCTGCGTAGTGGTAAAAACTATTTAGCTGACGTTTAGAAGGTGCAGTTACAAGTACTCGGTTATCCTTGCATAACCGTGCGGCAGCCATTCCGAGGATGGTTGACTTGCCTCGTCCTCTGTCGGCCCTGAGCACTAATGGTTGTGGAGTTGAGGACTTGGCACTTAGGTGAATCTGCGCTAACGCCCGCTGTTGGTCTTCGGTTAGCTCAAAATGGTCCGGTCCCGGTTTAGCGGGTGCTAACTTTGGTAACGTCAGTCCGTCGGGTTGTAGCCACGCAATGGATTCAGTTTGCTCCTTCAGTTGCTGAGTAAGCAGCTTAATAAAGGGGCTGTCTGTAATATCTGCAACAAAGCCAATTCCGCTGCGTTGGCTTGACTCGGGCTCTGCAAAGGTAGGCCATTCTGTTATTGAAGGGCATAGCAATACTAACAGGCCACTTCGGGCTACCACCGACGCCAGTGCGGCAAATGCTGAAGCGCGAAAGCCATCATGGGCATTGTAAATCAGGCTGGCATATTCCCTGCCTAGCTCTTGTCGATAATGTTTATTGCTGGTGGTCGGGGCTGTGTGATGTTGAAGGTTCACAAACAATGGATCAGTGAAATCCAGTGGTTCGAGCTGTGCCAAACACCAGTCTTTGGGACCTGTAATCACCAATAAACAGCGATGCTCATGGCGTTGTCGCCGAGCAGACAGCCATTTTTGCAGTTCTTGCTGCAACTTCCACCTCAAAAACAGTAATTTACGCGTATAATTAGCCTAGTTTATTGAATTACACCAAGGAATACGAATGCGCTTTTTATCTCGCCGATTAGTTATGCCGAATGACTTGAA
>CAXQZJ010000089.1:0-14247 GCA_964228145.1 Alteromonadaceae bacterium
CTCCATCAGCGTCGCTTTCTGTTTGAACAAGTTCAGGATCTGTCCTTTCGACGGGTCAGCGAAGAAAGCAACATAACCACTGGTGGCTTCTGCCATGTCTTTCGCGCTGGCTGCCTGGTGATCAGAAGGCTGACGACCTAATGGCTCGATTTGCTGAGTTTGGTTGTTGTAAATAACGTAACCATCTTCTGCAGTAACCAGGTTGTAAGTACCTACACGCACAACTTGCTTACGAGAAACGCCGCCATCCAGGTTCACAACGTCAGCTTCGAAGCGCGTTACTTTACCAGATTCAGTCATTTCAGTTTGCAGTGCGAACCAAAGCTCTTCCAGTTCACCTAAGTTAGGCAGACCTTTGGCTTCGTTAGACATTTTCTCAACAACCGCGGTACGACCGGGGTATTCAGCACTGATAATTGAGGTCGCGATACGACCATAAGCGTCACCCGCGGCAGAACGTACAACACCGAACATCTCACCTAAGGTACCGGTCGCATCTTTCAGCTCCTGAGCTTTGTCAGTCAGAGTTTGTTCGTTTTGTGCATAGGCTGCTGCTAAACGCTCACCACGCTCTTGCTCAGCTTTCAGCTCAGCTTCGGCACGACGTAATAACGCTTGCTTATCGGCTTGGGCAGATTTGAACTCAGCTTCACGCTGGGCATTGATTCGCGCTTCACTTACACGGTTGTTTTTAACTTTCTGAAGCAACTCGTCAAGCGTGTTGGCTTCTTGGGCTTGTACTGCTGTTACTGCTAAAGCTGCAGTCAGCAAAACAGATTTGAATAGGAATTTCATTCTGATTACTCCGCTGCTTTAACTGGTAACTTGAACAGATCAGCTGGCTCTAACTTACGGGCCATTTTGATCGCTTTGGTTAGTGAGCTCAGGTAGGCTTCATCAAGCGCTTCCCACTGACGAGTGGTATTGTTCCACTGCCAGCCAGACTTTTGGTCCAGAGATTGAGCTAAGAAAGCAACACGACCAAGGCGGAAGAAATCAACTGTGATGTCCTGTCCTTCAAAGTTCATGGTGCCAGTGTAAGCCGCAATACCGTCAGCGTATTCGTTTTCGATTTTGTAGGCTTCAAGAATTTTACGGAATTTTTCAGAAACAGTAACGTTTGCACGTTCCATCAGGTTGCGCAGTGACTCAACACGAGCAACACGTTTCTCATAGTTAATTGGTACGTCTAGTTCGATGAACTCTTCCAACGCATCAATCATACGCACCATCAAAGGAACAACACCACGCTTGGTTTCTTCGATAGAGTCGATTTGACTTTGCAATGAAGCGATTTCTTCTTCCTGTGACTTAACCAGAGTAGCAACGTAATCGTTGTACACTTTCAGGTTTTCTGTCTCGTCAACTACCGCACGGTATTCAACCAACAGTTCCTGGGTTTGCTCAAAAATGCTGTCAATTTTCTTTTGAGATTGCACTGCAGCAACGCGAATTTTGTCTTCTTCTTTTTGAAGATCATTCAAAGGGTCTGCAGAAACCATCTGGCTGCATCCCAACGCCATTAAACCGGCGATAGAAGCAGAAATGATATTTCTCTTGCTTACTTTGGACATAGTTCCCAACCATTATTTTGTTGTGAATCCCCATCTTCCGGCAACAACCAAAGCGATGAGGGGCTTGACTTAACGAATTGTTATAGGAGTGTAGCATCAGTTAAAAAATTGACGCATACGACCGCCGAATGTTCACACGGAACCCTTGAGTCTGTCAAGAGTAGTGATCAGTAGCCGCGCTATTCAATCGCAAACAAAAACCCTTGCATTAGTGCCGTGGATTTGCGTTTGTTTATTGAGTAACCAATATTCACTCACTTACTTGTTGTCACTATCGATTATCACTGTTTAACTTTCAAACAGCATAGCAGTTACCGCAGATATGCCACGGCTTATCTCATTTACGTTCTAACTCAACGCAAAGGGGTTAAAAGCAGCGTCAAATCAATAACTTTTGTATCACGCGAGTAGCGTTCACCCACGCAGTGCAAAGAAAAAAGGCTCCCGTGGGAGCCTCTCAATTGTTAACAAGCTAGCCGCTTAGAACGAGTAGCGTGCAGTCAGACGCACTGAGCGTGGAGACTGGAAGTTAACTGGTGTTTTAAAGTTAGGGTTAGGACTAGGTGCAGTACCTGAACCAATTTCACCTTGCTCTTCATACTCGGTGATCTGGTTGAAGTTGAAGATATTGCGTACATCAACTTTTAACGTCAGCTTACCGTCAAAGTATTCAGGCTTATAATTCACACCCATATCAACGTTATATGTCCATGGTGTACGACCCTGGTCGCCACGCTGGCCTAACACGCCGTTACAGTAGTACGAAGATGCGCCGTATGAAGACAGACCACCGTAGTCAACACCCAGCTCTTCCTGATACTGCAGCAATGGAATGTAACCAGTACAGCTCACAGCACGACCTGATTGTGCCAGCACGTTGGCTGAAACAGACACTTCATCCGTCAACTGATACACACCATACAACTTAAATGTGTGGCGACGATCGTTTGGCAACGGTCCATAAGCTCCGTCCTGGAACAATTTGTTATCGATGTCCTGAGTCAAGCCAGCATCAACCTGTTCCAGCGTAGAGTTTACGTAACCTTCTGCGTTACCTTCACTTTTCGCCCACGTATATGAACCTTGAACAAACCAACCATCATCGAACGGTTTTTCCCAGAAGAATTCAACCGCTTTATAGGTACGCTTGTACTCTTCCAGACCAAAGTAACTCGCAGGGATAGTGACTTCGGTGTAATTACCGTCATTTTGAAGATCCAGTGCTACCGAGAAATCACGGCCCGGGTTCATCATCAAACAGCCGGCCATTGTGTGGTAGTCAAAGTCGTCATAGCCATTGTCTTCTGCCCAATCCACGAAAGGTTGGTGAGAGCAATAGTCATCCATACCATCTTTGATATCACGGTAGATTGCGCGTACACCCGCCGTCCACACGTCAAACTCTTGCTGGTATCCAATGATGTACTCGTCCTGGAACATAGGTGACAAGTTAGTCGCGGCAACTGTACGCGGATCTGGAGCATTCAACGAACCATTTACGTTTTGTGGCCCAATTCGGTCACCAACAGTGGTTGGCGCACCCGTTCTTGCATCTTCATTAGCACTGTCTGCATAGAAGTATTCTTCGATGAAGATCTCAGCACCGGCTGCACGGATGTTTGTATTTGATGCAACAGGAATGAAATAACGACCTGCGGTAAAGAAAGCTTTCTTAGTACCTTCTGCACCAATATCCCAAGTTGCACCGAAGCGTGGCGCGATCTTGTTGCCTGAGTCAACAAACGCAATGCCATCACCATTATAGTTAGTGAAACCTTCTGCACGGACGCCCATGTAGATCATCCATTCATCAGTCATTTGCCACTTGTCTTCAATGTACCAAGCTTCATTTTCTACTTTATAGTCAGCAGACAAGGTATCAATAATCAAGTGACGAACATAGACATCACCTTCAGCTACAGTTACACCGTTAACATTGCTACCGGTGCCTACATGCCAGCGCCAGTATTCACCACCTGTAAGCGTTTGACCACGCTTGCCAGAAGTAAACTCTTCCTGATCGTAACCACCCTGAATCGTGTGATCTCCGATGTTGTACTCAAAACCTAAACGGATTGATTCACGCACATCTTGTTCTGGTTTACCGTTCAGGTCTGGCGTGTAAGTTGCTGTCCAGCAGCCCAGAACCTGAGAAGAGTTTGGCGTTTCACGTCGGTCATACACTAACGGACAGTCTGCGCCTTCAGGCAGTTCGGGCAAACGCACATTGTTGAAGGCCTCTAAACGACCAACTAACGCCGTGACTGTTAAATCATCTGTCAAGTAACCGGTATAGTTAGCGATTGATACACTACCACCACTTTTCACACTGTAAGGAGCTTCAGCGTTGTCCGTATAGTGGCGAGTACCGTAACGAACCTCGGCCGGGTAATTATAAAACTGGTAATCACCCTCTTGCTCATTTTCAATGTGCGTTAGCTCGAGAATGTGGCTGTCAGTAATATTCCAGTCTAATTTAACCAGCGCCTGTGGAGACTCGTTCTTGTAGGTGTAGCTGTCCTGAGAACGGTAAATATTTGAAGCATAATTTTGCCCTTCAACCATGGCAAAGAAGAACAATTTGTCTTCGATAATGGGGCCACTCGCCCACACGTTGTAAGACAAGTCGTCATAACGGTTTGCTGAGCGATAGGCGTAGTAGCGGGTTTTGTAGTCGAGATCAGGATCTCGTGAAACAGAGTCGGTTCCCTCTGCACGTAAATCCTGCGGGCTGTAATAAACCGCGCCACCGAATTTGAAGTCGTTAGAACCGCGTTTGGTTACTAATGAAATTACACCACCCAATGAACGGCCATACTCTGCGCCATAACCACCGGTTTTAACCTGTTGCTGAGAAATCGCATCGAAAGGCAAATCGGCAAAGGAGACAAAGTTACGAATGTTGGTGACATCGAAACCGTTGAGGAAGTAACCGTTTTCTGCTGGAGATGCGCCACCAAATGACGCCAGATTACCTATTCCTGTGTCACCACGTACTGTGCCAGGTGCAAGCAGCGCCACGTCGGTAATATCGCGATCAACCGGTAGGATCTCCAACTGCTCTTGAGTAAATACCGTCGTAGACTCTACTGATGTAGTGTCAATCGCAGAGATACGTGAACCGGTGATTTGGATTCGCTCCGCTGTACTGGTGAAATCAACGCTTGAACCAGTACCAATGGTAACCGTTACATCGTAGGTGTCACTGCCATTACTAACGGTATATTTACCTGTTGGTAACGCCGCAAAGTTAAAGCGACCGTCTTCTACTACGACTGTACGGGTCAGGCCCGTTTCTGCGTTCTTAATGGTAATGGTTTTTCCGTCTACAGCCTTACCATAGATAGAACCTGAAACATTATCTGCAAATACCGGTGCGGCAACCCCCAATGAGGCTGCCACCGCAAATGCAGTCATACTTCTTTTAAAAGCAAACATTTCTGTCTCCCTGATTATTAATATTATGATTAAATGACGGATTGAACGTAATCATGGACACGTTTAAAAAATCCTTCATTCAAAAATCATATTCACTTCATAATCAGACTGATTTCAATTTATTTGCGATGAATGGTTTAAAAATAAATGAATTAAAATTTTCAAGTTTATTATGTAAAAACAATGAAGTTAATTGGCGCAAATAATCCTCATTTCAACTCAAGCAAAAAACACCAATCAAACTATCACCTTCCGCTTACTTAACGTAATTTAAGCAAAAATCTCTCAACAATTGTGAATATGTAAAATTTCAATTCCCGTACAAGGTTGCGCGTTTTTTTTCTAGTAGAATTAACCGCCCTT
Source organism: Alteromonadaceae bacterium (assembly GCA_964228145.1). Classification (GTDB taxonomy): domain Bacteria; phylum Pseudomonadota; class Gammaproteobacteria; order Enterobacterales; family Alteromonadaceae; genus Pseudobowmanella. The sequence continues at coordinate 5,376 of CAXQZJ010000089.1, forward strand.
CATAAGGCTTAAGGAGTGATTGATAGTGTTGCCAGTAGCCTAAGCGGGATGCATTTATCGGCTTTCTTACCTGGCTGGCACTGGGTGTAAGAACCGGTCTCTGGTTGTTGTGGAAAGCTAAGCAGGCCGACTCGAAACAAAGCCCGCCATTACTGAGCAACCCTTTAATTTCTTCATCCGGATTTTTCACTAACTGCTCATAATCGATAAGCACCAGCCTGTCTTTCAACTGATCTTTCCAGTGAAGCATTAAATTATAATACCCTTCCAAATAAATCAGAATATTATTGATATCAAATGCATACTCATTGCCACGGCTGAAGTATTGGCGGAACAGGCTGATGACATTATCACGCACTGGCCGCGTTACTGCGTATAGAACTGCCTCAGGGAACAAACCAGCGATTAAGCCCAAATGAATAAAGTTGTTGGGGTTTTTATCTATTAATCTAGTATCACCCCGTCGCGCATATAAACCTGCTTGTTGTAGGTAAAACCTTTGGCACTGCTGCGCTCGCTTAGCGTCTATGGCATGTCCTCGCCATGGATAGCCAAATTGCTGAGATAAATACATTGCGATCCGTTCAGCGAAGGGCAGTTCGTCACTGCTTTCAACCTCTGAGTGCGCAACCAATATTTGCTCCGTCAAGGTTGTACCACTGCGCGGGATGCCAGTGACAAACATTAAAGGCCGGTGTTTTTTGGGCGCATCAATAGGCGGCAATTTTTCCATCATGGATGCGATAAATGCGCTGTAATGCTCTGGGTTAAACTGCCGTTGATGATTGATGGTTTGGTTTGCTGATATTAACCATTTACCCGCTCGATTATAATCTTTGTGCTGTTCATAGCCGCGGCTGATGGCCATCATCAGCAGCCCTGACTCCAGGGCTTTCACCTTTGGGAGGGCCATTTCCATTTTTTCCAATTCGTCTTGACTAAAATGATAATTATTCAGATCGGCCAATGACCAATAAAATACCCCCGCAGATTCGGTCTGAAGAGCATAGAAACGACGATAGTGCGCCACGGCATCCTGTGTTTTAGCCAACGCTTTATATCCATGACCAAGGTGAAGGTGAGCACTGGCAAGCGTTGCAGGGTCAGTTTCTTGTTCTAGCAAATTGATGGCTTTATCGATTTGCCCGCAATGCAAAGCCACTCTGCCTCGCTCGAAAAAGCTAAATCTTTGCGAGTTTGCAAAACAGTCGTAGAGCTTATTTAAGGTGAACCAAAGTTCAAATTGTTGCAGGGTGATGGCTAGCGCGCTAAGTACGTCATCATCGTTGTCGATTTGCTGTGCAAGGCTTTCTGCCCGTTCAGTCGCGTTGATGATATCGCCACGCAAAAAGCCAGCGTGAACATCCAGCAAACGATGGAGTTGCAATTTACATTCTGATGGCAGATGCTCGATACACCGTTTAGCCCTTACCGTCCCGCCTTGATGTAGTTCCGCTAGGGCACGGTCAAAACTCTGCAAAACTGTCTCAGACATGCTTATCTGATGCCCTCAAAACTCGCGGCCACCTCGGGATTCAGTGCCGGTTCAATCATGCAAAACATAAACATCCGTACCGCCTGTGTGCCATTGGCCAATTTAATTTGTTGATCATATTTACGCACCCGCTCAAACGCTTCTGCACGACACTTGTGATAGGCATCCCACCCTGCCTCTTTTAAGCCAAACCGGGTCCACAAAACCCGCCAATCAGCACAAAAGTCTCTAACAGTATCAGTAAAGTCCGCGAGGATCTCTGCCGGGCATTGGGCACCATCCAGTTGTAAAAATAAATCTTCTGCCAATCCATCCATTTCACCGGGTGACATGACAAGTGGCGTATTAACTTGCTCTGTCTGAATAGGGTATTCTGCTTGTTGTGGAGTCACGGTCTGATAATCATTCACGTCGTGTTGCGCGACTTGACCGTAGGCATTGCTATGTCTGACCATTTGCCAAAAGCGCGATGAACCGCAAATGTCTATCACCAAATGTACCCTGAACACGTCAGATTGATTTACCACTTTATGGTATTTCCATGAGTCAAAAATCCACGCTTCGCCGGCCTGCATGTGCAGGGCTTTGTCACCGCAATGGAAAACCACCGCAGGATCTGTGATTATCGGAACATGAATTCGTACCCTTTTATACCAGTGATAGTTGATATCTGAGTGAAGCGGAACTTCGGCCCCCGGTGCCAACCCCATCAGCCGAGAACGTCCTATCACTTCATTAAAGCTGGCTATGGTTTGCTGAATATAAGGCATTTTTGTCAGTAGCTGTGTGCACCCCATCGGTCCTTTAAAGTCGTTGTTCAATCTACCGCCAACAGAAATCAAGGGGACCGAAAAATTTCCTTGGAATCCTTCGTGATGTGGTTGCCAGTCAGACTGCGCCAGCACCTGAACATCGCGTTGTAATGCAGCGACGTCAAACAGCAAAGGTAATTGAATAAATTCGTGTGAAAGTCTCATTGGTTGTTATACCCGCCAGTGTATCGGGATCTCCCCTTTTGTGGCTAAATATTGATTGATTGGTGCCATTACCGTTTCCACCTGTTCAGATGCCAGCGCCAACTGCTGGCGATTGCGTTGCCATTTATCTGGATCGGGTTTGGTAAGTGTGTAAGCTGATAATGGCAGTTTACCGTCGGTAGGCAATAAATCTTGTTGACTTAATCCCGCGAAATCACAAATGCGCCCGATAACTTGTTGTGGATTGTTGATCAAAGTTTGATAGTTAACTGCTAGCACCCGATCAGTACCAAGTTCAGACAAACCGGCGAGAATTTTCACGTTCGCTTGCTGCCATTGAAACGCCGCAATATTAGCTAATGGTTTGCCTTTTAGATGTTGCCAACCAGCTGGTAACAATAATGACCAATGTTGATCAAACCCCGGCAAATGAGGATAAGTGATAAATCGGTTTGATTGCCAGGCTTGCATGATGCTACTGATGTTTTCGTCAGGGTTTCTTACCAAGTAAACAAACAAGGCATCAGGAAAAAGAGCCAGTAGAAACGAAATGCGTAGCGCGTTTTTCGGTGTTTTCTCGATAAACCGCACACGACTACCCTGTGCTACGCTACCGCCAGTATTATCCTTTAAATTAATTGCAAATCGTCGTTTAATCTCTTTGCTGATTGCAGTTGTGGCGTCAGTGCTATCCAGTTCACCAGAGCTAAATTGTTTCGAATAAGGGTGTAATGCCTCTATTGTTTCAATCACCGCATGGCTTTCATTGCGGATTGAAACTACTTCGGAGTGTCGTATTAATGTCTCATACAACAATGTGCTACCGCTACGTGGTGCCGACAAGATGATAATCGGCCTTTCAAATACAAGGTTACTCACTGCACAATTCCCAGGCTAATACACGATCTTGCTCATCTTTACAGGTAGATAGCAAAAAGCTGCACTTAAAGTCTTGTTCTAATTGCGCTTTTACGGATTCGATTTCACGCTGTGATTTAGCGGCACGTTGCAAGTCAGTAAGACGCTTAATCAACCCCTTCAGTTCACGAGTAAAACGCTCAAGCAATTTCATTCGTTCAACAGGCTGCCCGTTTTGTTGCATAATGGCCTGCAAGAGTTCGCCAAAACCTGTCCCGTACAAACCCTGCTGGTGGTGCTCGATCAACTCTGCGAGTCGTTGCTCTAGTGCTGAGTTTAACGCTTTAATCTGCTCCCTGGCCGCCATATTGGCTAGTGCATGAGTGAGCGTAGTTAATCTTTCAAGCGCGCCATCGGGTTTTAAAATTGCCTGCGCTGCTGCCAAAATTTCTAAATTGGGAGCGACAATAAACGATTCAACATGATGCATGACAAACCGGATGTCAGCATTGTTTTTTGCCACTCTGGCAACCTCTGTAAACGACACTTCTATATCACTGTATTCAATGCCAAATTGAGAAATAACCACATCCAAACTGTTATCTTCAAGCGGTAACGCTTCTGCTGGTGTGTTTTGCAGGAATTGAATGTGACCCTGCTCAAGTGTGGCCGGTAAAGTCAGTGTTGCTGCATCAACCCCCGTATAGATGAACTTTTTCGGGCGAGTCGCTTCGGCTAATAAGATCAGTGAGCCATTACCACACCCTACATCCAAAATAGTTGAATTATCTTCAAGTGTTTCGAAAAACTGCTGCCAGCCCTGTGCCAAAGGCCCCTGATAATTGCCTTTGATATCTTCGCCAAAGGACGTTAAATGTCCTTGTTGCCAATAATCAGTCCAGTAATCCGCCATAATCCCTCTGTACAAATAAAAATGCCGCTTCCCAAGGAAAGCGGCATTGTATCAGTTACAACTAATCAATAGTGATTAGAAGCTGATGCGGTATCCTGCGAATACTTCGCGACCCAGGTGACCAGCTTGATACAGAGTATCAGTGTTGTACAGGCCTGCGTCGTCACGCATGATGTCTTTACCGAACAAGTTACGTGCACCTACAGTAAATGTACCATAGTCACCTGCGTAGTATTTCACGTTCAGGTTGTGCGTAACGTAAGTTGCATTGTGGTTTTCAGCAACATAACGGAAGTTGTCTGGGTTACCGTCTTTGATATCCAGGTAGTCATCTTCAGCTGTGTCAGAGATAGCGTCTGTTGTCCAGTTAACCGCGAAGTCACCAATTGTCCACGCAACCGTTAACTGTGAACGCCACTCAGGCTGACCGGCAAAGCCGATGAAGTCTTGGCTTGGACCACCGAAGTATACGTCGCCAGCAGACTCTAACAGGTAAGTTGTGGTGTTCTGTAAGCGGAAATCACCAAAGTCTGACTCGAACACGTAGTCCATATCTACAGTGATACCTTTACGCGTCAATACAGCGCCATTCTCTGAACGGGTGATGATGTCTTCAGTAACAGAACCATCAGCATTACGTACCAAAGATACACCTGGGTAAGCTGCCATCAGCTGATCCAGTACACCACCGTATTCCGCGTTAATCAGAGACTGTACAGTGATGTCAGCAATAACGTTTTCAACTTCTAAGTCGAAGTAATCCAACGTGATTGAGAAGTCTTCGATACCAGAGTAAACCACACCCATGTTGATGTAGGTTGACTCTTCTGGCCCCAGATTAGGGTTGCTGGTAATCAGGTTATCGAACTGACGAGATTTACAGTCAGCTGCTGCGATACCCTGGTCACGACAGGCTACATAGTCTACAGCGCTGGTTGCAGAGAATGATGTTTCTGCTAACAGCTCAGACAATGACGGAGCACGGAAACCTTCTGACCATGACGCACGAATCAATAGATCGTCAGTTGGACGATATTCTGCTTTGATACTTGGTGTGCTGTTAGAACCGAAGTCAGAGTAATCATCGTAACGGTAAGCAGCAGCAACCATCAGGTTATCAAGGATAGGTAAAGATACTTCGTAGAAGTATGCACGAGTATCACGCTGACCTTCAGCAGTGTTACCCGCAGAACCACCAATCAGACCTGCTTCAGACTGCGCGTCATACTTAGAAGCGAACTCTTGGTCGAAGTATTCAGCACCGAAGTAGTGGATGATTTCGCCACCATCCAGCTCACCCAACGGTACAGAGATACCCGCGAAGTAGTGGTTCATGGTGTTTTGATCTTCTTGGTAAGTGGTTGCACGCATGTTGTTCACACCCGCTTCACTACCTAGTGAGATGTCGTTAGCCTGGTTGTATGCAAGACCTGCATAAGACAGGTAGAAACGACCAACCTGACGGTAATCCAACTTGGCTAAGTGATAACCTACTTCCCATTCGATATCGTCAGCTAAGTAACCAGTAAAACCGGCCATGTAGTCTTGCTGATAGTCAGTTACTAAACCGTCACGGTTACCGATCTGGTACCAACGGAAGTAACCAAATACTTCTTCGTCATACGGATTGTGCTCGCTATCCGCTGGAACACCTGGCCATGGAGCAGCAGGTGGGGCATAACGACCGAATGAATCGTTACGGCTCAGCATTGCGCGGGCAAAGAAGCTAACGTTATCAGAGATTTCGTAGTTAGCACTGGTCATGACAGAGTCACGGTTGGTCGATGCCATGTTAGCTGATACGTTTGCGAACGCGAAGCCACACACTTGACCACCGCCAACGCCGCCTAACAGTGAACCTTGGTCTAATTCACCAACGAAGCCCGGAACATTTGCTGCTAAGTCATCACAGATTGCAGACGCCTCAAGACCGTTTGGACCATTAATGGTTGCACCGTAGTAACTGATACCTACAGTTTCGTCGTAGATAGAAATCAGGCCATCACCATTCAGATCTTCCATAGACGCAGCCGTGTACTCACGGTCACGGTCAAAGATTGCACCCTGCTCTTGATGGTCATAAACGAAGGTAACGTTACCTTTGTCAGAAGAGATACCAGTAGCAACTGAGAATTGACGAGTGTCTGCGCCTTCTTCAGATGGACGACCAATCTGAATATCGAACGCTACGCCTTCGTAGTCTTTTTTCAGGATAACGTTGATTACACCAGCAATCGCGTCAGAACCGTAGATTGCGGAAGCACCGTCTTTCAGGATTTCAATACGCTCAACCGCAGCCATTGGGATAGAGCTCAGGTTAATTGCAGAACCACCCAGTGACGGAGAACCGGCCATACGGCGACCATCGATAAGTACCAAGGTACGCTCAGAACCTGCACCCAACAAGCTAACTGTTGCTTGAGACTGAGCTGATGAACCTGAAGAAGGAATAAATGAGCCGAAGCTGTTAGACACTGTGTTACGCAGCGCATCAGCAACTGAGATACGACCCTGTTGTTCGAATTCTTCAACAGAGATGACCTGAACCGGGCTCGCGCCTTCGAAGTCAGTACGTTTGATGCGAGAACCTGTTACAGAAATTTTCTCTACATCTTCAGCGCCTTCTGCTTCTTCTTGAGCAACAACGTTTGTTGCTGTCATTGCTGTTGCAGATGCACCAAGGGCTAAAGCCAGGCGAATTGATTTCGCCAACTTGCTATTTGTGTACATGTTTTTCTCCCTGGACCACTAATTATTTTTTAGGTTAGTGAATCTCGATTTTGCCGTTTGCACGACTTTTAATGCGCTGCTTGAGCAGCTTTTATGTCTAATAAGGTAAAACCTCAATTTGATTTTAACCATAGAAAAAGCGGGGGGTCAATACACAAGAGGCCGCCAACAACGGCCTTTTTATGTAAAGAAGACGTCAACTATTTAACAAGGTGTAATGAAAAGTTTACCTTTGCACCATTTGCGACCAATTGTGCAACACTATCGATCAGTTACATGTTTAAAGCCCAGAAGGTCTTTAATTTGCTGGGGAAGTTGAGGTAGCGAATTTTTTGGCAACAGGAACATTGCCATGTTGAAAAAGTCGGTAAAAATGCGATTTGATTCTGTCGTTTTTTTCAAATATTCGTGACCCGAAGATCCTCCTGTGCCAATTTTTCCGCCTAACATTCTTTGCACCATCATGGCGTGTTTAAATCGCCAAATGGTTAAGTTTTCATCAATCTCAGTCAGGCATTGAATTAATTGATGGGCTAAGTTAAAAACCGGCTCTTCTCTATATTGTTCAATGAACAAAGCAGCCAACATGGCTTTGTGGGATAACCTAAATTGACCTTGCGCCTGCAACGTAGCGTATGCCTTTTCATCAAACAACGCGTCAAACCTCTCTTTTACCGATGCGAGCTCCTTCAATTCACGCTCGGTTTGCGCTTCGGTCAGCGTCAGGTTGGTCAAAATGGTTTGCTCGTCGTCCGCCAACATGGCATCGGTTGCTAATTTGTAATGCTCCCAGAATGCAAAGCCTTGGGTATTTAAAAAAGGCATCCTTGCTAGCCACTGGTCGATTAACTCAAACAAACTTGGCTTATTTTCCAGATCAGTTAAAAACGCCCGGTCTTTCTCGTTTAGTCGGTTTAAAAAACTTTGCTGGTCGAAGTTAATTCGGAAGTGACGCTTTAAACCAAGCAAAATCTCTAACATTTTGAACTGAATACTTTGAAAGCCGGAGGCCGGCACCAAATAATCCCGGAATGACAGGAAGTCTTGGGGCGTCATGGTTTCCATGATGGCAATTTGATCGTTGATCAAGCGCTGAATAGTGATGATACGCTTAAGTCTGTGAACCACGACGGGCAACTGTTGATCTTCCACCCGCTTAGCTGCGAAAACATCAATAACGCTGGTGAGTTCGTGGAGAATTTGTTTAAACCACAATTCGTAAGCCTGATGAACCACAATAAATAACATCTCGTCATGGGCAGGCTCTCCGTACTTAGCACTATGACAATCTTGCGCGCCCAGTAACTTGTCCAAGCCCAAGTAGTCTCCGTAATAAACTGGTTCTTTATTCTTTTGCATCTCAAGGGTCTCTGCTACTTTTTATGAGATACTAACAATCCGCAATCGCTTGCCATACTCTATGGTGTAAAACAGCGAGTGAAAGACGTTACGAGGAATTGACAGTAATGAAGCTAGATGACGATATTCATAACTATTACGAACACCTTATTGTTGAACGTATACAGGAATTACAACTAGAGAAGAGTAAGGATGCGGACTATCTCGCTGATTTATGTTGCCTCGCGTTGAATCAGGTTCCGCCTCGCTACATTCGATATGAAGTCGATATGGCGTTTTACTTGCCGCAAAATGAAAAACAACAAATGCAAATGAACGTCAATAATGCGATTGAGAAAGCAATGCGCTTTTTGGATGGCGAAGCGCAGCGAACCGCCTAGAGTGGAGGTGGCAGCTCTTCAGCCACATCCCGGCACATGAGTCGTCTGCTGCGGCTGCTCCCTTCCGGGCCTGACCGAGTTCACAGAGTATCATTGCGGGAGGACCAAAGAGCCACCATTGATACGCCTTAACAGGCGGCGCGCATTATGCGATGTCCGC
>CAXQZJ010000090.1:0-45104 GCA_964228145.1 Alteromonadaceae bacterium
CCAAAGTTCAGCAAGGCTTTATCGATGTGCTCAATGGGCTCACCAGATAACAGTAAACATGCTGCTTCATTCATGTAAGGCGCCAGAATTCGGTTAACGTAGAAACCTGCACCGTCTTTTACCACAATCGGTGTTTTACCCTGACGACGGGCAAACGCTACTGTGGTCGAGATCGTCTGATCTGACGTGCCTTCATGAGCAATGACTTCCGCAAGCGGCATTTTATCTACCGGTGAGAAGTAATGCAGACCGATAACCTGCTCTGGTCGAGCAGCTTTCTCGGCAATATGCTTAATTGGAATCGAAGACGTGTTAGAAGCAAAAATGGTATGCTCAGCTGCGTGTTGCTCGATATCAGCCACCATTTGTTGTTTTAATTTGACGTCTTCAAACACGGCTTCAACCACGATGTCAGTATTTCCGAAGCCTACGTAATCAGTGCTGCCGGTTAACAACGACATTTGCTTTTGCATCTTAGACTTCATCAAAATGCGGCGTTTTACCCGCTTGCTTAACAGGTCGTAGCTGTACTTCATCGCATTCGCGATACCATCCGCCCGGATATCTTTAATTCGCACAGGGATGCCGGCTTTAGCGGTTACAAAAGCGATTCCGCCGCCCATCAAACCGCCACCGAGCACAGCGGCTTTATTGACTTTGGCAGGCTCAACACCTTCCACGCCGTGCTCTTTTTTCATTTCTGTGGTGGCGAAAAATATATTCCGCAGCTGCTTTGACTCTGGTGTCATAACCAGCTCACCAAAATGCTTGGCTTCTTGCTTGTACCCTTTTGCGATACTGGTGGCACCGGCTTCCAATACATCGATGATGCGCTCTGGAGCAGGGTAATTACCACGGGTTTTAGACAGAGTTTGCTTGCGCGCTTGCTTGAACAATACTGAACGACCGAAGGGGGTTTTCTCCAGTAATTTGCCCATCATGTTCAACTTAGGCTCTTTACTCTGTGGCTTGCCTTTTAATGCGAATTCAGCGGCAACATCCAATAACACCGATGCAGGCACAACGTCATCCACAATACCGGCTTTTTTAGCCTGCTTAGGACGGAATTGCTTACCAGTAAGCATTGCTTGCATCGCAGCCTGGATTCCGATGAGTTTGGGTAAACGTTGTGTTCCACCACTGCCTGGCAATAAACCTAACTGGACCTCTGGCAGACCCATTACCGTTTTATCACTCTCAGTACATACGCGATAATGACAGCATAGTGCCAACTCCAGTCCACCCCCTAACGCGGGACCGTCGATAGCAGCCACCCAGGTAACAGGCATATTTTCAATGCGCTGCATTGTCGCTTGCCCTTGCAAAGACAGTTGTTCTGCATCTTCGGCGGTTTCACATTTGTCTAACATGCCGATATCAGCACCTGCTACAAATGAACCTTTTTTGCCACTGATTAGCACAACACCTTTAATCGATTTATTGTGCTCGATATCGTCCAGCACCGCATTAATTTCATCCGCAAATTCGGCGCGTAACGTGTTCATGGTTTCGCCAGGCACGTCCATCGTTAAGATGGCGACACCATCTTCGCGCACATCTAAATTAAATGCGCTTTGTTTTACATCAGTCATGCTCGGCTCCTTATTCGGTTTCAACGATCATGGCAGCACCCAGGCCACCAGCCGCACAGGCAGTTAACAGTCCGGTACCACCACCACGGCGATTAAGCTCATTCAGCATTTGCGTAATCATGCGGGTACCGGTTGCAGCGAACGGGTGACCATAGGCGATCGAACTACCCATCACATTGAATTTTTCCATATCAATTTCGCCGGTCGCTTTGTCACGCCCCAGTTTTTCGCGGGCAAATTTATCACTGGCAAACATTTTAACGTTGGCCAACGTTTGTGCAGCAAATGCTTCGTGCATTTCAATCAGGGTAAGATCATTAAGTGACATACCTGCCCTGTCTAACGCAACAGGCGTGGCATATGAAGGCCCCATCAACATATCTTCCCACACATCGATGGCAGCGAATGCGTAGCTTTTGATATAACCGAGCGGTGTATAGCCGAGGGCTTTTGCCTTACTTTCGGTCATCAGCAGCACCGCGGATGCACCGTCAGTCAGCGGGGTTGCGTTTGCCGCGGTAACGGAACCGTGTTTACGGTCAAATACCGGGCGTAACTTTGCATAGCCTTCCAACTTGGAATCAAAACGGATGTTGTTGTCACGCTCAAGCGCACCTTTATAAGGTTCTGCGTAGGCCGTCATTACTTCACTGGACAGTTTCCCCTGCTCCCAGCTTTGCGCAGCGAGTGAATGTGAGCGATGGGCTAAGGCGTCCTGATCAGCACGGCTAATTTGGTGTGTCTTTGCCATTTGCTCAGCGGTTTGCCCCATTGACAAGCCGGTAGAATATTCAGCCACTGCTGGCGGAACCGGCATTAGGTCTTTTAGGCCCAATCGGCGGAAAATGGACCACTTCTGACCAAAGGTCTTGGCTTTTTGCAGATCTACTAAGGCCCTGGCCAGGTTCTTTGATACGCCAATAGGTGACACCGAGGTAGAATCAGCACCACCGGCTACACCCACGTCGATATTGCCAACCAGCATAGATTCAGCAACGTTTACCGTGGCTTGGAAAGAGGTGGCGCATGCCCGTGACACACTGTAGGCATCCGTATTCACGTTCATGCCTGTGCCTAACACGATCTCGCGAGCAATATTGGGCGCTTCCGGCATTTGAACAACCTGTCCGTAAACCAGCTGTTGCACCTCACGCACGTCAAGGTTGTGCCTTACCAACATTTCGTTGACGACCATTTTCCCTAAGTCTACAGCAGGAACGCCGTGAAAGTAGGTTGCCATTTTCGCAAACGGCGTTCGCAGACCCGCAACGACAGCAATGCGATCGCCATCACGGGTTGTCAGATTTTGTTTGGTTGACATAGTCTATCCTAAATTAGTGGTCTGACCTGTTAAAAGTGCTATGATTTTACTCTCTCACAGCGAAAAGTCCAATTCTAGCTCAGCCTTCCCCATAAGCCTCATGAATATCCGACTTAGAATTTGTAACATTGTTTTTGTTGCATTGAACCCCATATCCCCTACGCTGTCGTAATATTTCCCGCGTGCCGAGCAAGCGCGCCTGACTATGTTAATAACAATTAAAACGGATTGATCATGTCTGCAGAACCGTTTCGCCAGTTACTGGCCTATTTGGATACCCAAATCATTGGTCAACCAGAGTTAACCCGTCATTTGCTGATTGCTTTATTAGCAGACGGTCACCTGCTGGTTGAAGGCCCACCCGGGCTAGCTAAGACCCGTGCAGTTAACTCACTCGCAAAGGGCATTGAAGGAGATTTTCATCGGGTTCAGTTTACTCCTGATTTGTTACCTGCGGACTTGACCGGCACCGATATTTACCGACCTGAAGACGGCAGTTTTGTTTTTCAGTCAGGACCGCTTTTTCACAATTTGGTGTTGGCGGATGAAATCAACCGCGCCCCGGCTAAGGTTCAGTCGGCTCTGCTTGAAGCCATGGCAGAGCGTCAAATAACAGTAGGAAATAAAACCTATCCATTGCCAGATTTATTCCTTGTTATGGCGACGCAGAATCCATTGGAGCAGGAAGGGACATACCCGCTTCCGGAAGCACAATTAGACCGTTTCTTACTGCATATTGAAATCGACTATCCCAGCGCGGAAGTTGAACGAAAAATCCTACGTTTAACTCGCAGTGAAGTAACCAGCAGTGGCAGCAAGGCCCCTACCCAGCTCAATCAGCAGGCCTTATTTGACGCGCGACAAGAGATCATGCAATTGCATCTTGCCGACGAACTTGAGGACTATTTAGTTCAACTGATCATCGCGACCCGGCAACCTGCCAACTATGACCAGCAATTGGCTCGTTGGCTAGAGTACGGCGCCAGTCCTCGTGCGACCATTGCTCTTGAACGTTGTGCCCGCGCCCATGCATGGTTACAAGGACGAGACTTCGTTGGACCCGATGACATTCAAGCGGTATTCCATAACGTGTTGCGACACAGGATCCTGCTGACCTACGAAGCAGAAGCCGAAGGGATAAGAGCCAATCAGGTGCTCGACCAGATTGTCAGCCTAGTGCCTGTACCCTAGTCAAATGGCGATACCAATACAAGGTTGGTTAAACCAACTCAACAGTAACGGCATAGATGTGACTGTTCAGGAATTACTCGGCTACCAACAAGCACGGGTAAACGTCGATTTGTCGCCGAAACGTGCCGTCCAGGCAAAGTTAGCGGGCAGCTATCTGGCTCGTTCAAAAGGCCGCGGAATGGAATTCGACGAGGCCAGACATTACCAGCCTGGTGACGACATTCGCAGTATCGATTGGCGCGTAACGGCTCGCACTGGAAAAACCCATACGAAGTTGTACCGCGAAGAAAAAGAGCGACCAGTATTATTGGTCACTGACTTAAGCCAGGCGATGCGCTTTGGCTCTCAATTGTTGTATAAATCAGTACAGGCTGCGCATCTGAGCGCCCTTCTGGCCTGGGCAGCCATTGAACGAGGTGATCGGGTCGGCGCGTTATTGTTTACCGGTTCGACTCATCGGGAATTCAGACCCAAAATGCGTGCGAAGGCGGCTTTAGCGTTACTCGGGGAAATCGTCCGATTACACAATCAGGCAGATAACGGCGGCCACATGGACTTAACGGATGCCTGTGCACGTCTGCGTCGAATGGCCCACCCCGGCGCAAAGATCGCAATCATTACCGAACAGGCCCAAGTCAATGCCACAACGCTGCTGCATCTAAGGCACCTGACCCGACACTGTGAGGTGACGGTTTACAGTATCTACGATCCATTGGAGTCACAAATTCCAAACCGGCGTTATGGCGATAATACAGCGGTCACTGACGGCAATAAGCGTCAAATCGTCGATCTCAATGATACAGATTTCAGACGCCGGTATCAGTCAACCTTCGCCACCCTGCAAACTGAAACTCGTCGTCAGTTACGCAGTATTGGCGTCGAATTCGTCACCATTAACGCTGGTCTACCCCTCAGTGAACAATGGGAGTCATGTTGATGATTTCCCAAATGCCTGAATTACACGATATCCACGTCCCTGAACCCGTATCCTGGTGGCCGCTGGCATGGGGTTGGTGGTGCGTAATTGGCCTGTTGTTGTTAGGCATCGCGGTGTTGCTACATCAGCAAATTAAGAAATACCAATTTAATAAGGTCAGACGTGAAGCTTTGTTTGAGCTTACTCAGCGCCCAATACCCATTGACTTAAAAGACGCGAATATTTTGCTCAAGCGTGTTTGCTTGCACTATTTCCCTCAGGATGTAATCGCCCCACTGCACGGCAAAGTGTGGGTAGATTTTTTAACCAACAGACTTCCACAGCACCAGCAACAGGAATTCCGTCAGGGATGGCAGCAGTTAGTTGACAACCTATATCAATCGCCGCAATCCTGCCCCCGCGTACAGGCTGGTCATCTCAGTATATTGTGGCTTAACGGCGCCAAGCTAACATGGAGCGAAGACAACAATGTTTGAGTTTGCATGGCCCTGGTTGTTTTTAATTTCACCCTTGCCGCTGATAATTAATCGCCTGTTAAGCCCGGCAGCGCGCCAAATGTCGGCATTAAAAGTGCCCCGAATTGAGCGCTTTGAAGACACACCACCTGGGCATAAAAGCACAAGGATTCCTTTGCTAATACTTAGCTTTATTTGGATATTACTGGTAATCGCCGCGGCTCGCCCCCAATGGCTTGGTGAGCCGATAGCCATTCCCAGTGAGGGACGAGACCTGATGATCGCGGTTGATTTGTCCGGTTCAATGAAGACCCAGGATATGACAGTTAACGGCCGGCGGGTAAATCGCTTGACCATGATAAAATCCGTACTGGACGACTTTATCCAACGTCGGGTCGGCGATCGCCTCGGTCTGATTTTATTTGCTGATACCGCCTATTTACAAGCGCCTCTCACCCATGACAGAGAGACGGTTGCGACCTTGCTTAGTGAAGCGCAAATAGGCTTGGTTGGAGAACAAACCGCAATCGGTGATGCATTGGGCTTGGCTGTCAAACGTTTTAACCTGAAAAATGACTCAAACAAGGTTTTAGTTTTGCTTACCGATGGTCAAAATACCGCCGGAAACATTACCCCTGAACAAGCCACAGAATTAGCGATTCATCATGGCATTACGGTTTATACCATTGGGGTCGGTAGTGGACAGGGTGACGGTTCAAGTTTTTCAATGTTTTTCAGCAACAGTCGCGAGTTAGACGAAGAGTCGTTGACGGATATCGCAACGCGTACCGGTGGTCAGTATTTCAGGGCGAAAAACACCCAAGGCCTGGAGCAAATCTACCTGCAATTAGATGAGCTGGAGCCTGTAACCGGTGACACTAAAGAATTGCGTCCGCTAACTGCATTATTTTATTACCCGCTTAGCGCAGCCATTCTGCTGGGTCTGTTGATGCTGTTGTTCAACCTAACGCCTAGACTCTATCCAATTGGGAGGAAACATGCCTGATTGGCAGCAATTTCACTTTATCCGCCCTGACTGGCTTTGGTTATTGCTACCCGCGGCTGGGCTCACTGTTTTGACTATTTTCTACGGCCATAAGCGCAGTGACTGGTACCAGCTAATTGCACCGCATTTATCTGAGAAGTTAGTCAAAAGTGACACAGGTTCATCGCAATTCCTGTTGTGGTTTGCGATTATTATTGCTTTGCTGCTGAGTATTATCGCTTTGGCCGGACCAAGCTGGGAACGGCTCCCTCAACCGGTTTTTCAACTTGAGCGCGGCAAGGTCATCGTCATGGACATGTCACTTTCTATGCGCGCAACAGACATTAAACCCAACCGATTGACCCGTGCACGGTTTAAAGCCATTGACTTAATTAAGGCCACCGCCGAGGGCGATATAGGATTAGTTGCTTATGCAGGGGATGGTTTTGTAATTAGTCCTCTGACATCGGATGCCAAAAATTTGACCACCTTGATTCCCGCATTGTCTCCCGAGATCATGCCAGTGTTAGGTAGTGATCCCTATACCGGCCTCCAAACCGCTAGTGACCTGTTAACCAATGCAGGCTTTTTGAGCGGAGACATTTTTTGGATCACCGATGGCGTTAATCCTGAACAAGTATCCGAGTTACAATCCTGGTTTAGGCAAAGCCGATTTCGGGTTTCGGCCCTCTTAGTAGGCACGCCGCAAGGTGCTCCCATTGAGCTCACCAACGGACAGCAATTTAAAGACAGAAGCGGGCAAGTTGTGGTGCCCAAAAGTTATGATCATCATATTCGGGGATTAACCGCACAAACCGGCGGCCTGACGACCTATATTCAAGCTGACGATAGCGATATCCGATTATTTGCAGAACTCAGTGCGCAAAATAAAGAAGCCACCTCAGACGAGCCTGAAGAACCGGCCGGTGATCAATGGCAAGAAGCCGGCCCCTGGCTGTTAATACCTGTTTTAATCATTTTTGCATTTTGTTTTCGCCGCGGCTGGTTGTTATGTGTTCCCCTTGCGTTGGTTGTCTCTTTGATGATGCCGGCTCCCGTTTACGCTGATGTTATGGATAAGGTATTCAAAACGCCGGATCAACAAGGGAAAATCGCATTTGAAAGCGAGAAGTTTGACCAAGCTGCAGCACTTTTTGAGCGAGCCGATTGGTCAGGAACAGCTTACTACCGTGCGGCGCAACAGGCACTAAAACAAAACGATCAGGAATTGGCTGAAGGCTATTTCCTGTTAGCCAAACAAGCCTTTTCCCGTGCTCAGGGTGTTCAGTCCAAATATAACGAGGCCAATGCAACCGCCTATCTCGGCGAACTGGAGGAAGCTATCGGTCTGTATCAGCAGGTTATCGATCAGCAACCCGATCACCAGCAAGCTATCGAAAACAAAAGCCGATTAGAAGCGATGCTTGAGCAACAAAGGCAGGAGCAGCAACAACAGCAAAGCCAGCAGAATCAACAACAAAGCCAGCAGAATCAACAACAAAGCTCATCACAGGAGCAGTCTGACCAACAGCAACAAGCTGACCAACAAGGCGAGCAGCAACAGGAAAACGAACAGCAATCCGAACCAGACCCATCCGACCAAGGTGATCCTTCAAACACGCCAGATAAACAACCTAGTGACTCGGATGTCGAAAACCAAATGCAACTGGACAATCTGTTAAAAAAAGTACCCGACGACCCGGGCTATCTGCTGAAAAGAAAAATGATGTTCGAATATCAAAAGCGCCGCAGGGACCCTCGCGCCGCGCCAACTACGGAGACTTGGTAAGTGATCAGAGTTAACGTTTGTTCAACGTTATTGGCAATCATTGCCCTATTTTATAGCCAACTAAGCAACGCACAGCAAATCGATACCCGTGTTGACCGTACCACATTACCGATCGACGAAGCCGTGACCCTGCAAGTCACCGTAGCTCAGGATATGGCCAGTAATGCGCTCGACACGCGACCTCTACTCAAAGATTTTGTGGTCGGCAGAACCCAGGTACGTCAGTCCAGCCAGTCATTCAATGGCCGAGCCAGTGTTTTTACTCAGTTCACCACAGTGTTGTTTCCTCGGCGGATCGGCGAAATTACTATTCCTTCACTCAATTTAGGTACGTTGCAAACCCAGCCAATTTCGCTTCGGGTTACAAAGGCTGACCAAACTGCAGCACAAGACATATTTATCCGTGTTGAAGCCGACCAGAACCAAGTCTATGTTCAGCAACAAGTCACCTTGACGGCCAAACTTTATATCGCCACGCAAGTTCAACGCGGAGGGTTGCAACCACCTGAAATGGAAGGCGCAGAAATCACGGTAATTGGCGACCAAAAAGAATATACAGAGGAGTTAAACGGTAAGCGCTATAGCGTGATCGAATATCAATTCGCCGTAACCCCGTTAAATAGCGGAGAATTCGAACTACGAGGACCGACCTTCAATGCGGAGGTGGTGGTACCCGGCTCTGCAGGCAGCGGATTATTCCGCTCGACGCGAAAAGTATATAAAAGCTCTGCACCTGTGCCTATCACAGTGTTGCCTGTTCCTCAGGGCTTTAACGGCCAATGGTTACCCAGCGAGTTTGTGTCACTGGATGAGAGCTGGAGCGTTCCGTTGGAGTCGCTTAAAGTCGGAGAGCCTGTTACCCGTACGCTCAAACTCTCGGCGGTAGGGGTTTCACAGCAACAGTTGCCGGAGATTAACTCAAGCTATCCACCTCAAATCAATGCTTACCCTGAGGCCTCGGTAACCAGTGCCGGCGCTGCCGATGGTAATATGATTAGCCAACGTACACGTGCTGTCACCCTGATTCCCTCTCAAGCTGGCTTGACCGTGCTACCAGAAGTACAAGTCAGTTGGTTCAATACCCAGACCCAACAAATGGAAAACGCCGTATTGCCGGCGCGCAGCATCACTATCCAACCTGCGGACACATCAGCGCCTCCTCCACCAACCGTCCCAGCGGTGTCAACGCCCAAACCAGATCCGGATGTTCAGAGCGAAGCAACCCTGACAAAGCCAGTTGAGTGGTATTGGAGACCGGCTGTGGCTTATGCCATTGCCGGCGCATTTTTACTCGGATGGATTGCCACTCTGATGTTACTGTTGAAACGCCACAAGACACCGGCTGTCACAGAAGTTAGTCAACAATCCGCAGCGCCAGGTTTGAGTACCTTGGAGACACGTTTGCACACAGCATTAGTCAAAAACAACGCCACACAAGCAAGTCAATTGATTGGTGACTACCTGGCGCTGCTATTGAATCGGCCCAATCAGCCGTTGGCCACTAGTCTGCAGCAAATTAGTGACAAGCGACTTAGTCAGCTTATCTCAGAACTGTTTGCAGTTAAGTACGGCCAGTCAAGTGGTCAGGGTTGGCAAGGTGGTGCATTAGCGTCACAATTGAAAGCCTTACGAAAATCCAGGCGAGAAAAACGCCCACCAGAGGCACTGCCGAGATTGTATCCGGATTAATTTATGTGGAAACGAAAGAAAAGCGTCGCCCCATCGGTCAACTCCGACATGATGAATAAGCAACGACGATTCGAAGCGCTGGTCGACGCCTTTCAAACTGATCTTTATCGGTTTGCATATTGGCTTTGTCAGGATAAAGCAATTGCAGAGGATGTAGTGCAAGAGACCTTTTTGCGCGCTTGGAAATCATTGCACGCGCTAAAAGATGAGAAAGCGGCAAAATCCTGGCTAATTACCATTTTGCGCCGTGAAAATGCACGCCGATTTGAACGTAAACAGTTCGATTTAGTCGACGTAGACGACGTGGTACTCGTCGATGACAGCATTTCTCATGAAGCCGGTATTCACCACCGCGAGATTCGCCGTGAGATTGCTGCGTTAAGCAGTGAATATCGTGAGCCGTTGGTGATGCAAATAATTTTAGGTATGAGCGGCGATGAAATTGCCGCAGAATTAGGTTTGAATAAAAATACCGTGATGACACGTTTATTCAGAGCTCGTAACCAACTGAAAGAAAAACTAGAAAACCCTGTAACCCTGGGAGGACATCAGCATGGATGATTTAGAATTTCGCCGCGCCCTGTATGCTGACCCTGACAGCCAGGACTCAAAATTAATAGACGCAGCAAAACAGGACCCAACAAAAGCCCAAGCCTTGAAAGAAGCAAGGCAGTTCAATGAGACATTAAAATCAGCTGCCAAAGTCTCTGCCCCGGAAGGGTTGAAGGCCCGTTTATTATTAAAACAATCAATGCAGGAAGAAAGACGTCAACAAAGCTATCGCCGACATACCTGGATGGCAATGGCCGCCTGCTTTGCCTTGGTGAGTTTGCTGAGTTTTAATTTTTTGAAGCCAGAACCGATAAACCTGGGCGAACATGCGATAAGCCATATCGCCCATGAGGGGGTATCCCCTTTTAATATCGAACAGCCTATGGCGCTGCAAACAGTCAATGCCAAGCTGGCGAGGCTCAACAGCCAGTTAACCAGTGACGTGAGTAAGGTTTACTATGCCAGCTTCTGCTTATTTAAGAAGGTCCCAAGCATGCACTTGGTGATGGATGCCCCGGGCGGTAAAGTCACCGTGTTTATTATTCCTCACGATGAAGCACAACTGTTACCCGACCATTTCGAGGATGGCGAATTTAAAGGTGTCGGAGAGGACCTCGGCTATGCGAATCTGGTGGTGGTCGGTAACCGTGATCAAGACTTGACCTCTACCGTACAAACGCTGTCAGACAGCCTGCGGACTATTTAGCCTGATGTCGTCCGCCGGCGCTGGCTTTCGCCTGGCTCGCGGCGCATATCAACATGCAAAATTCCACCGTCATCGTAAGCTGACGAGCAAACCTTAAAGCCCCACTGCTGGTAGAATTGCTGTGCCTCTGTTTGAGCTGACAGCATTAACGGCAGTCGCGCGTTGAGGTCCGTGGCCTTATCCAATGCCTGATTCATCAGCACCATGCCTAATTTTTTACCTCGGCTTTCCGGCTCAAGTACTACCCGTTCTATCTTTATTATGTCGGTCAAAACACGCAATCTGATGTAACCCACTAACCGTTCTTTGCTGCTCAACAAGCCGTGCATGCTGTGCTGGTCTTCATTATCGATATCATCATAAATACTCTGTTGTTCTACGATAAATACCTGTTGACGCAGTCTTAAGAGCTGATACAGCTGCGCCAAATTTAGTGCATCGAAGGCTTTCCACTGAAAAGATACCTGACTCATTGCGCTCATTGGTTCCTGAAGTTAATTCCTGCTAGCATGAGGTAATAACAATAAAGTTCAGGGAATACAATGGAATCCGGTCAATACATTTCACTCGGTGGGTACTTTTTATTGATGCTTGGCATCGGCATTTACGCTTATCGTCGTGCGTCATCAAACCTCAGTGGCTATATGCTCGGAGGCCGGCAACTTGGCCCTGCAGTGACGGCATTGTCCGCAGGCGCTTCGGATATGAGTGGCTGGATACTGATGGGCTTGCCTGGTGCTTTATATGTGAGTGGCCTTGCCAATGCATGGATTGTTATCGGCCTGGTACTGGGTGCCTATTTAAATTATCTAATCGTTGCGCCGCGCCTGCGGGTATATACTGAAATTGCTAAAGACGCGATTACCCTGCCCGATTTTTTTGAAAATCGTTTTCTAGACCGCAGTCGCCTGTTACGTATTGTTTCATCGGTTGTCATCGTTATCTTTTTTACTCTGTACACCTCATCGGGTCTGGTCGGTGGTGGCAAACTATTCGAAAGCGCTTTTAATCAAAGCTACGAAACTGGCCTGTACGTCACCGCTGGTGTTGTGGTTGTCTATACCCTGTTCGGTGGTTTTCTCGCCGTGAGCATGACGGATTTTGTACAAGGCTGCATTATGTTCGTAGCGCTGATTCTGGTACCGGCTGTTGCCTTTACTGATTTAGGTGGCTATGCCGGTGTTGAACAGGTGCTAAGTGCGCAACAAGATGGTTTTCTCGATATATTTGACGGCGTCGGCGTGATAGCCATTATCTCTGCCATGGCGTGGGGGTTAGGCTACTTCGGGCAACCCCATATCGTTGTGCGCTTTATGGCAATCCGTAGTCTGAAAGATGTTAAAACTGCACGCAGAATTGGTATGAGCTGGATGCTTGTGTCGGTGGTAGGCGCCCTGGCAACGGGGCTGGTCGGATTGGCCTGGACAACCCAAAATGGTCATGATGTTGGCGATGCTGAAACTATTTTCATTTATCTCTCGCAAGTGCTTTTCAACCCTCTTGTGAGTGGTTTCCTGCTAGCTGCAGTTTTAGCTGCCATTATGAGTACAATTTCCTCTCAACTACTTGTTACCTCGAGCTCCCTTACAGAGGATTTTTATAAAGCATTTTTACGTAAGCAAGCCAGTGACAAAGAGTTGGTTTTTGCCGGCAGATTATCGGTCGTGTTGGTTGCAGTCATCGCCATCGGTTTGGCTATGGACCGGGACAGCAGTATCCTTGAATTAGTCAGTTATGCCTGGGCTGGATTTGGTGCTGCATTTGGTCCAGTCATATTACTTAGCCTACTTTGGAAAAAAATCACCCGTGATGCAGCACTTATGGGTATGATTAGCGGTGCAATTATTGTACTTTGGTGGAGTAACTCCAGCCTGACTATTGGTGACTTGGTTCTGAATGATTGGTTATATGCGATTGTGCCCGGTTTTATCACTGCGACTTTGGTGATTTTGCTGGTAAGCGCCTGGTCGAAACCATCGCAGGAAATCGTTCAACAACACGAGACATTCCTCAAGGCAATAAAGTAACAACAAATAACAAACGTATGCAAAACGGACTAATTTTGCTGTTGAATGTGACATAATTAAAACAATTCGACTGAGCCATTGAAACTCAGCGACACATAATATTTTGAAGGATAGCTTGATGTTTTTCGCTGCACGACAGCCAATTCTGAATGCGGACAAATCCTTGTTCGCTTATGAACTACTTTTTCGTGAAGGGCACGACAACGTATTTCCCGACATTGACGCTGAGCAAGCGACTAGTCGCATGGTCGAGGGTTTACAGTCCTCCCTCGATATTACTGCGTTAACCCAAAATAAACCTGCGTTCATTAATTTCACCCATGATAGTCTGATTAACGGCTACCCTCTGATGTTAGGTAGTAAACAAATCGTGGTGGAAATTCTCGAAACTGCTCGCCCGACAAAACGCTTGTTAGAAGCAGTCAAAGAGCTTAAGCAAAAAGGCTACGTGATCGCGTTAGACGACTACGAACACGATCCTGTCTGGGTACATTTTTTCCCTTACACTGACATCATCAAAATTGATTACATGGCCACCGACGATGAGACAATCCGTCAGATCGTTAAGGAAACCAAACGATTTCCGCAAATAGAACTATTGGCGGAAAAAGTTGAAAACCATCAACAATTCGAGCATGCCGTTGAATTGGGCTTTAAATACTTTCAAGGCTACTTTTTCAGTAAACCGGAAGTTATGCAGACCCGTAAGCTTAACCACTCTGGCTTGGCGCTCACCAACTTAGTGGTCGAGTTGTCGAAGAATAATGTTTCGACCGATGAAGTAGTGGGTGTCTTCGAAGGTGATGCCAACTTATCCTTCAAGTTATTACGCTATGTTAATTCCCCGATGTTTCGCCGTCGCCGTGAGATAGAAACAATTCGTCAAGCCGTGGTAGTACTCGGTGAGCTGGAGCTAAAACGTTTTGTCTACCTGCTTTTCAGCGCATCAGTGGGTGAAGATAAGCCCGCAGAATTAAGCAACATGTCGCTGGTCAGAGCCCGTTTCGGCGAATTGGTTGCCGAAACACGCGGTTTTAGTCGCCAGAAAGAAACCGCGTTTCTGGTCGGCCTGTTGTCCACCTTGGATGCAATGTTGAATATGCCGATGGAAGAATTACTCAGCTCATTAGCGTTGTCAGAAGATGTGAAGTCGGCGTTACTTTCAGGGCAAGGCCCGATGGGTGAGGCTCTTCAGTTGGTTCAGGCACTGGAACAAGCAAATTGGACGAAAGTGATGGCCCAGGAACAGTCCTTGAGTCTAGGCGATGAGAAGGCCAAGGAGCTGTATCTGGAATCTTTGTCCTGGGCAGCTGAGCGGCAAAAGGCAACATCCGGCCTGTAGTCGGATTTAGGCCAGTTCGTTCTATTAAATTATTTTTTATAAGGGTGTCACGTAGCAAAACTCAGTAAACTTGGCACTAATATCACGATTCATTACGAAGGGATGACATGACCCAACCGCAACTCCCCCTTACCCACCTCAAGCAACTTGAGGCGGAAAGTATTCATATCTTCCGTGAAGTCGCCGCAGAGTTTGAAAACCCGGTAATGCTTTATTCCGTAGGAAAAGATTCCTCGGTGCTGCTCCATTTGGCACGTAAAGCCTTTGCACCGGGAAAGATTCCTTTTCCATTGCTACACGTCGACACAACCTGGAAATTCAGGGAAATGATCGCGTTTCGTGATGAAATGGCACGTAAACACGGCTTCGAGTTGTTGGTTCACAAAAACCAAGAAGGACTGGATATGCAAATCAGTCCTTTCGTACACGGCAGTGCCAAGCACACTGACATCATGAAAACCCAAAGCCTCAAGCAGGCTTTGGACAAGTATAAGTTCGATGCAGCTTTCGGTGGCGCGCGCCGTGATGAAGAAAAGTCACGAGCTAAAGAACGCGTGTATTCATTCCGGGACGAAAACCATCGCTGGGATCCCAAGAATCAACGCCCGGAACTGTGGAATATTTATAACTCCAGAATCAACAAGGGAGAAAGTATTCGCGTTTTCCCCATGTCAAACTGGACTGAGTTAGATATTTGGCAGTACATCTACATGGAAGGTATCGAAATCCCTTCTTTGTATTTTGCTAAGCCTCGCCCCGTTGTTGAGCGTGATGGCGTGTTGATTATGGTTGACGATGAGCGGATGCCACTTAAAGAAGGTGAAAAACCAGAAATGCGCTCTGTTCGTTTCCGCACACTGGGATGTTACCCACTGACGGGAGCCGTAGAGTCTACCGCAGCGACATTGCCAGATGTGATTCAGGAAATGCTGTTAACCAAGACCTCAGAGCGTCAAGGTCGTGTGATTGACCATGACGAAACTGGTTCGATGGAAAAGAAAAAAATGGAAGGATATTTCTAATGAGCGAGAATCTGACCTGGCACCAACATAAAGTCGACAAAACCGCACGTAGCCAAGCAAATGGCCAGCGCCCCTTTGTTTTATGGTTTACCGGCCTGTCTGGCTCGGGAAAATCGACCATTGCTAATCTGGTTGAACAAAAGCTACATCAACTGGGAAAACAAACCTACTTACTTGATGGCGACAATATCCGTCACGGTTTGTGTGGAGACTTAGGCTTTACGGATAAAGACAGGGTAGAAAACATCCGCCGTATCTCCGAAGTATCACGCTTATTCGTAGATGCTGGAGTCATTGTTCTGACCGCATTTATTTCTCCTTTTAGGGCAGACAGACAGTCAGCGCGCAGCACACTGGAGCAGGGTGAGTTTGTCGAAGTCTTTGTCGACACCCCTATCGAAGAGTGTGAAAAGCGTGATCCTAAAGGACTGTATGAGAAGGCCCGCAAGGGAGACATAAAGGACTTTACCGGCATCGGCTCAGCCTATGAAGCGCCCCAAGCCCCGGAAATTCATCTGGCATGGAATGGTCAATCAGAAGCGGAGTCCGCTGACGAAGTTATCAAACAGCTAAAAGCAAAAGGGTATTTGCAATCATGATGCTGGATGAGGACGTATTACTGAGCATCGCCAGACAGGCGGGCGATGCCATTATGGAAATCTATGCCGGTGATTTTGATGTGTATGAAAAACAGGACGACAGTCCTCTGACTCAAGCTGATCTGGCAGCGCATAACATCATCATCGAAGAACTCAAAAAGCACTCTTCGTTACCCATCTTATCAGAAGAAAACGCCGACATTAGTTGGGAAGAGCGTCAAAAGTGGCAACGCTATTGGTTAGTCGATCCGCTAGACGGCACCAAAGAGTTTATTAAAAAGAACGGTGAATTCACTGTTAATATTGCACTGATCGATAACGGCATACCGGTACAGGGTGTGGTTCACGCTCCAGCACTCAACGTATCCTATTACGGTGCCAGTCAGCAAGGTGCGTGGAAATACGACCAGCAAGGCAAACACGCCATAAAGGTTCGCTCTCACAAAGAGGGGGAAATATGGCAAGTGGTTGGCAGTCGTTCTCACCAAAGCCCAGCCATTCAAGCCTGGTTGGAAGCGCTGCCAGGCGATACTGATTTAGTGGCGATGGGCAGTTCTCTCAAGCTATGTCTGGTCGCTGAAGGTGTTGCACATGTCTATCCCCGTCTCGGCCCCACAAGTGAGTGGGATACAGGTGCGGCCCATGCAATAGTGCTTGCAGCCGGTGGCAGCGTTGTCGAGCATGAAACAGACCAACCGCTTAAATACAATCAACAAGCGTCTGTGTTAAATCCTTATTTCATTGTGAGAGCTTAATCCAATGATGAATCAAAACGAATTATTAGAAGCTGATATTCTCGCTTATCTGGATCAGCATGAAAGAAAAGATCTGCTACGTTTTTTAACCTGTGGCAGCGTAGATGATGGTAAAAGTACGCTGATCGGTCGCTTATTGCATGACTCCAAAATGATTTACGAAGATCAGTTAGCCGCAATTACCAAAGACAGTAAAAAAGTCGGTACCACTGGCGAAAAGGTCGATTTAGCCTTGCTGGTTGATGGCCTTCAATCGGAGCGTGAACAGGGTATTACCATCGACGTAGCCTATCGGTACTTTTCGACTGACAAACGTAAATTTATCATTGCCGATACACCAGGGCACGAACAGTATACACGAAACATGGTGACCGGCGCGTCGACCTGTGACCTGGCCATTGTGATGGTAGATGCGCGAGAAGGCGTTAAAACCCAAACCAAGCGCCACTCATTCTTAGCCTCATTACTCGGCATCAAGCATGTCATCGTTGCGGTCAACAAAATGGATTTGATGGATTATCGTCAAGATGTGTTTGACGCCATCAAAAAAGACTATTTACGTTTTGCAGCACAGTTAAACATAAAAGACATTCAGTTTGTGCCGATTTCGGCCCTTGATGGTGATAATGTCGTCAATGTCAGTGAGCACACTCCGTGGTATACGGGTGAAACGCTTATGGGCATGTTAGAAAGCGTGCAGATTCAAAAAGATGTTAGCCAAACATTCCGCTTTCCGGTTCAATACGTTAGCCGCCCCAACCTGGATTTTCGAGGTTTTGCCGGTACCATTGTCAGCGGAGAAATTCGCCCGGGTGATGACATTGTCGCACTGCCATCTGGCAAGCGCTCAAAAGTAAAAACCGTTGAAACTTTTGACGGTCAGCTTGATGTCGCTGGAAGTGGCCTTGCTGTCACTATTACCCTCGAAGATGAGATTGACATTTCCCGCGGCGACATGTTGGTGAAGCCTGATCAGAGCCCGTTCAGCGGTAGTCAATTTAAAGCGTCTTTGGTGTGGATGGCTGAGACACCCATGACACCTAACAAGCAATATGACTTTAAGTTTGCAACCAAGTTAGTGCCCGGTAGCGTGAACGATATTAACTACCTTATTGACGTTAACACCCTCGAGCACGGCAATGCCACCCACTTGAACCTTAATGAAATTGGTGTTTGTGATCTGAAATTTAACCATGCTGTCGTGTGCGATGCGTACACTGAGAATCGAGCGACTGGCGCGTTCATCGTTATAGACCGCCTGTCCAACAGCACGGTCGGCGCCGGCATGATTATCAGCCAAAATCAGGGTAGCCAAAGGTCTCATGAATTCAGTGAGTTCGAAGTTGAGTTTAACCAATTGGTTCGCAAACACTTCCCTCATTGGCAAGCACTGGATATTACCAAGCTGTAATTTATGCCAATTCATGGACTGATCGTTTCAGTCATATTTATCATGACGATTGCGGCACTGGTGTTTTCCAGTCGCCGCCCTTCTTTCATTTTCGCCTGCTCGACCATCGCACTGATCTTTACTCAGTCATTGACCATCGAGCAAGTTTCTTCACATCTTGGCAATCAGGGATTAATCACCTTGTTGCTATTGCTCATGGTGTCCTCGGCAGTTGAAAAAACCAGTGTCATCAAACGACTCGCCCATCGACTGGTCAACGCCAGTTACCAAAGTAGCTTCAGCCGTTTATTTGGCCTGACCTTTTTGGCATCCGCCTTTTTAAACAATACGGCGGTGGTAGCTACGCTGCTGGGGCCCGTTAAACAAAGTCAGCATTTCGCTGCCAGTCGCTTACTCATTCCCTTGTCGTACGCAGCCATTCTCGGCGGCACCCTTACTTTAGTCGGCACATCGACAAATTTAATTGTCGATAGTTTCTTAATTGACCACGGTCACCAGGGTTTCGCCTTTTGGGACTTCACTTATTATGGCTTAATTGCTGGCCTGAGTTGTGGCTTGCTGATGTTTTTACTCAAGCCACTGCTGCCAGAGATTGCCCAAGGTGGCGACAAAAAACAGGACTATTTTGTCGAAGCTGAGGTGTTGCCAGATTCTCGACTGGTTGGTCGAACTGTCGAGCAAAATGCGTTACGTAACTTGCCCGAGTTATTTTTGGCCGAAATAATCCGAAATGGTCACTTAATTTCCCCGGTTTCTCCAGAGGAACCGATACATGCCGGAGATAAACTCATTTTTACCGGCAACGTGAAACGCGTTGAAACGCTGCAACACATAGATGGACTGAGCCTGTTTGCTGACGAAGATGGGTTACTCAGAAATAACTTAACCGAGGTGATCATTTCTAACCGCTCAAGGCTGATAGGAAAAACCCTTAAAAAAGCGGGCTTCCGTGCCCTATTCGATGCCGCAGTAGTGGCAATTCGCCGCGATGGGCACGCTCTGTCAGGGAAATTGGGTGATGTAAAACTCGAAGCTGGTGATTTTTTAGTGTTGGCCACAGGTCCGGACTTCGAGGCTCGCCATAACCTGACCAGAAACTTCTTTTTAGTCAGCGAACACAACTACACCCGCAAACTCACCAGCCAGCAAGAGTGGTTAACCTTAGGTGGCTTTATCAGTGCGATAACCGCATCTGCTGCTGGGTTGCTACCTTTGCCTATGGGGTTGATGGCACTCCTGGTGATCTTAGTCGCCTGCCAGGTTATCAGTGGTGACGAGTTAAAACGCAACTTACCGCTCAACCTTATTTTAGTCATTGTCGGTGCTTTATCGCTGGCAAGCGGATTAGAAAACGCCGGAGTCATTGGATTAATCACAAATTGGTTAACACCTATCCTCAGTGACGGTTCTGCGTTTATGGCTTTGCTAATCATTTATTTATTGACGCTGGTACTGACCGAATTAGTCACCAACAACGCTGCTGCGGCATTAATGTTCCCGTTTGCCTGGGGGATTTGTGAGGCCTTAGGGGCACCGATTCTGCCCTTTGCACTGGCAGTTGCGTTTGCCGCATCCGCCAGCTTTATTTCACCTTACGGGTATCAGACTAACTTACTGGTTTTCAGCGCGGGCAACTATCGTGTGAGCCACTTTATCCGCTATGGTTTGCCCGTATCAATCACCTATTCCAGCATTGTACTTTGGCTACTCAAAATAAACTTTAACCTATAAAAAAGCGCTCTTTAAAGAGCGCTTTTTTATTTTAAGCTTTTCGCCAGCTTGTGCCCTGAGGACCATCCTGCAGAATAATACCCATTGCTGTTAACGCGTCGCGGGCTTCATCCGCCTTGGCCCAGTCTTTCGCGGCTCGCGCATCGTTACGCTGTTTAATGAAGCCCTCAATAACGGCAACATCCTCCCCCGCACCTTGCAAAAATTTGCTCGGATCTTGCTGCAACAATCCCATTACTGAGCCAAGGTAGCGTAACACTGACCCTAACTGCTGCGCTTTATGATTATCATCATTTTTGGCAATGTTAATTTCTCGCGCCAACTCGAACAACACGGCATATGCCTCTGGCGTATTAAAATCATCATTCATCGCTTTATCAAAACGCAACACGTAGTCATTGCTGAGATCGCAGTCATCATTTATTTCGAGTCCCTCTAACGCCGTGTAGAGGCGTTCCAGCGCACTGCGAGCCTGTTTAAGGTTATCTTCGGAATAATTCAACTGGCTGCGATAGTGCGCTGACATCAAAAAGTAACGTATCGTTTCGGCATCGTGTTGGGTCAGTACATCACGCAAAGTAAAAAAATTGCCTAGCGACTTAGACATTTTTTCCTGATTGACCTGCACCATCCCAGTGTGCACCCAGTAATTTACATAGGGTGTGTCAAATGCGCAGCAGCTCTGTGCTACCTCGTTTTCATGGTGTGGAAAAATCAAGTCTGAACCTCCGCCATGAATATCGAAATGCGCTCCCAAGTGTTTGTGGTTCATCGCTGAACACTCGATATGCCAACCCGGTCTTCCCTCCCCCCAAGGTGAGGCCCAACTCGGTTCTTCGGGCTTGGCAGATTTCCACAACACGAAGTCCAGTGGATCCTGTTTGTCTCTGGCAACCTCAACCCGGGCGCCTGCCTGTAATTGCTCAAGATCTTGTCTGCCTAATTTGCCGTAGGCCTCATAGGTGCTGACATCAAACAGTACATCGCCGTCATCGGCGACATAGGCATGGCCTTTGTCGATCAAGCGCTGAATAACATCTATGATTTCCGGGATGTGGGTCGTGACTCTCGGTTCAATATCAGCGGGTAACAAACCAATCGCATCAAAGTCCTCATGCATCATAGCAATGGTACGTTCAGTCAGGGCATCGCAACTTTCATTATTCTGATTAGCGCGCTGAATAATTTTGTCATCTACGTCCGTAATATTGCGCACATAATCGACCTCGAAACCCGAATGACGTAAAAAACGAACCATTAAATCAAAGTTGAGGTAAGTGCGGGCATGCCCCATATGGCACACATCGTAAACGGTAATACCGCACACATACATACCCACCTTGCCCTCTTGAATCGGCTTAAATGCCTCTTTTTGACGAGTCAGGGTGTTGTAAATGTGCAGCATAAGAAACTCCAGAATTTGATACTAAAAACGGCTAAATGATACCACCGGACGTGAGAGGGCGCATCAGCTATTAGACCCTGCTAACCATTCTGGGTTAGAATTACGTCCTAAATAACAAGACTCGGAAACACACATGGTTAATTTGCACACCAATTACGGCGTTATCAGCTTAAAAATGTTAGATGAAGCCGCACCCAAAACCGTTGAGAATTTCCTGAACTATGTTCGTGAGGGATTCTATGACAACACGATTTTCCACCGCGTCATCGACGGATTCATGATTCAAGGTGGTGGCTTCGAGCCGGGCATGCGCCAGAAAAACACCAAAGATCCGGTGCAAAATGAAGCCAACAATGGCGTTGCCAATGCCCGTGGTACCGTTGCCATGGCTCGCACCAACGATCCACATTCGGCAACTTGCCAGTTTTTCATCAATGTGAGTGATAATGGATTCCTGAACTTTCGTAGTGAAACCGCAGATGGCTGGGGCTACTGTGTTTTTGCCGAAGTTGCAGAAGGACTTGATGTAATAGATAAAATAAAAGCGGTGCGCACTACCAACCACGGCTTCCATCAGGATGTGCCTGAAGACGATGTTATTATCGAAAAAGCGGAAATCACGGAGTAAGCGTTGACCACGCTATTTATTGCTGATTTGCATTTAAGCGAAAGCCGCCCTGATATCAGTGCGGCTTTCGAGCGTTTTGTAGACCAGCAAGCGCCTAACATAGATCGCCTTTATGTACTGGGTGACTTATTTGAAGCCTGGATAGGCGATGATAACCACAATCACTTTATTGCTCACATAAAGTCACTGTTTCAGCGCCTGAAAATTGCAGGAGTTGAGTTATTTTTTATTCATGGCAATCGGGACTTTTTGATCGGTCAGCGATTTGCCCAAGAAACAGGAATGACCCTACTCGCTGAACATACTGTCATTGAACTCTATAATAAACGCTACCTAATAATGCATGGCGACACACTGTGCACAGACGATATCGATTATCAGAAATTCAGAAAACTCAGCAGAAGGAAATGGTGGCAAACATTGATGTTGAGCTTGCCGTTAAGCTGGCGTAAGCGCATTGCCATTAATGCCCGTAAGAAGTCTCAACAACAAAATGGTCAAAAATCAGAAGCAATAATGGATGTGAATCAGCATGCAGTAGAAGCGCAAATGCGTCAGCATCAGGTCACCCAACTCATTCATGGCCACACCCACCGCCCAGCTACTCATCACTTCACCCTGGACGGCGCACCTGCAACCCGATGGGTGCTTGGCGATTGGTATGAGCAATGCTCCTGGATGGTCATTTCACCTACTGAGCAGTCCCTGCATTTTGAGCCGTTACTGGCAAACCACTGTGAAACTTAAAGTCTGAATCCGGTGAGGAAATCAACTGCCCTTCTACCTCGCCAAAAAACGCCACACGTTCACTAATATCCTCACCCGCGAAATCTTCAGCCAGCTTAAGGTAATCTTGATAATGGCGTGCTTCCGAGCGTAACAGAGAAAAGTAGAATTCCCCAAGGGTTCGATCAACCACAGGGGCCAGTGCGGCAAAGCGCTCACAAGAACGCGCCTCGATGTAGGCACCGCATATCAATTTGTCGATTAACGCAGCCGGTTCATAGGTCCGGACATGCCTTAGCATCCCTCGGGCGTATCGACTTGAGCCAACACTGGTGTAGGCAATGCCGTAATGCTGCATCATCTCCAGTACCTGATAAAAGTGATGTAACTCTTCTTTAATCAACATCACCATTTTATCTACCAGCTCTTGACTGTGGGGGCTATCTGTACGCCTAATCATAGATTTGGTAAGCCGTTCATGATCAGCCAAATCCTGCCAGTTACCTATTTTTCGGTAGGTAAAGTCCTCATAGGGCTTCAACCAAGCCAACAAAGCTTCGCCACTGGTCTCGTCGACCGCGTATCGGCGCAGTAGTAACATGGCACTTTGTGCAGCTTTGAGCTCACATACCAAATGATCCTGCAAGATAACCGCTAAATTTTCCTGCTTACTCGCTTCTTCTGTCCATGCTGCCGGCGTCGGGCAATGCAAAAAGCCACGTATAGGCTGCAATAAAGCGACAGTTTGATCCGAGCTCATCATTTGATTCATATACCTTTATATGCAAAACATCGAGGCGGCATAGTAAAGCAACCGAATAAAAACTCAAGTGCCGTAATCACTCGACATAAATGGTTGTTTTTTATCCATGCTGATTGATAAAAATGTTCGTTAATTCATCAATTTAGTAGGCGTTATCGGTTTTTTTGTTGACCTTTTGTACAAAACGGCGGAGACTAAATTTAACAAAGTGTTTACAAACACAACAAAATAATCACCACTGAGGGCAAGATTATGATACTAAATCATCTTTGGGGTCTCTATGCACATCCTCGCGAAGAATGGCAAACCATAGAGCAACGTCATGAAAGCCTGTCATACAGCCTTTCGCACATTCTGCTGGTCGCCTTGATCCCTGCACTTTGTACTTATTACTCAGCAGCCCATCTTGGTTGGAGTATTGGCGTTGGCGATCCGATTCTACTCACTGAACGCAGCGCTGCGATAGTCTCCGTTGGCATGTATTTCGGTTTAATCGCGGGTGTCTTAGGCTTGGCGTATCTGGTGCAATGGATGGCAGTAACCTTTGACAGCAAACCGTCATTTACACAGGCTCTGGAGTTGGCGGCTTACACCGCAACACCGCTGTTTATGGTCGGCTTCGCTGCGCTATACCCTGTCCTCTGGTTTGTCATGCTCGTTGGCTTAGTGGGCCTAAGCTACTCAGTGTATCTTCTTTACGCTGGTGTCCCCATCATAATGAACATCGAGGAAGAGAAAGGGTTTATATACGCCAGTTCGGTTGTGACTTGTGGACTGGTGTTACTTGTCACTCTGATGGCAGCATCGGTCATTGTATGGAGCTTTGGTGCAGGCCCGGTGATAGCTTAACAGTCAGGCCCCGCACCTAAAAAAGGCTGCTGATGCAGCCTTTTTTATTAGCCGTTATCGTCGCCCATATTGTGCAATTCTAAATTAGAAACCTGGGGAACATTGCGAGACTGCTTAGAAACATCGTTTCTAAGGGCGTTGAGATGTTCCAGATAGTCCTGTGACACATCACCTGTGATGTAATTACCATCAAACACCGATGTCTCAAACCGGGTAATCAGTGGATTTTCTTGCCTTACCGCTGCAACTAAGTCATCTAACGCCTGGAAAATTAACCCGTCAGCTTTTATTAACTGACAAATCTCATCCACTTCACGGCCATGCGAAATCAGTTCATTGGCGCTTGGCATATCAATACCGTAAACATTTGGGAAGCGTATTTCTGGTGCAGCGGAGGCAAAATACACTTTTTCAGCGCCTGCTTCCCGAGCCATTTCGATTATCTGTTCAGAGGTCGTGCCGCGTACAATCGAGTCGTCAACCAATAATACATTTTTACCCTTAAACTCTGCAGGAATTGCGTTGAGCTTACGGCGAACTGATTTACGTCTCAGGGTTTGACCAGGCATGATAAAGGTTCGGCCAATATAGCGGTTTTTAACGAATCCCTGTCGATAGGGTAAACCCAGTACTTGAGCGATTTCTAACGCGATATCACAAGAGGTTTCAGGAATGGGGATGACAACATCAATATCCAATTCTGACCATTCCTGGGCGATTTTTTCGCCCAATTTTTTGCCCATATTTACACGTGTAGCGTAAACGGAAATGTTGTCTATGCATGAATCCGGTCGAGCAAAATAAACAAACTCAAAGATACAAGGCGCATTCATAGGCGCCTCAGCGCACTGCTTTGAGTGTAATTTACCCTGTTCGGTTATGTATACGGCCTCGCCCGGCGCGACATCCCGTAAGAATTCAAAACCTACCGCATCCAAGGCAACACTCTCAGAGGCCACCATATATTCATCACCCGCTGCGGTTTCACGTTTACCCAGCGCCAACGGACGAATACCATGAGGGTCCCGAAACGCAACCATGCCATTACCAATAATCGCGGCAACACAGGCATAGCCTCCCTTAACCAATTTGTGTACTTCAGCAACAGCATCAAATACATCACTGGCACTCAATGTAAGTCCAGTGCTTTTATGCAATTCATTGGCAAAAATATTGAGCAATAATTCCGAATCTGAGGTGGTATTAATATGGCGACGAGCTGCTTTAAACACGTCTTTCTTTAATGCTTCGGCATTGGTTAGGTTACCGTTATGAGCAAACGCGATACCAAATGGCGAGTTAACATAAAAGGGTTGTGCTTCCGCTGAACTGGATGTGCCCGCGGTCGGATAACGGGCGTGTCCGATACCAAAATTGCCCGACAGCCTGTGCATATGGCGTTCCTGAAAAACATCACGCACCAAGCCATTCGCTTTACGTAAATGAAACACGCCATCATCAATGGTTATAATGCCTGCCGCATCTTGCCCGCGATGTTGAAGTACTGTTAACCCATCATACAAAGCAGGACCGACCGGGGTTTGCCCAACTATACCTACGATACCACACATGCGCGTTGCCCTATTTTAAACAGTTTGTAAAAAGCTGGAGTTGGTTTTTAGATATTCAAAAAACCATTCAATCACTATCTTAAATTCTGGCACCAGTATTGATGCTTGCCACCAGTCTGTTGACGGGGCCGGTGTAAAAATATCCATCGCAAACAGCAATGCACTGACTATCAACGCCCCTCTTAGCGCGCCGAAAACAGCACCGAGCGCACGATCAGTGCCACTCAGGCCGGTGTGCTGAACAAGTTGTCCTATCAGGTAATTTACCAATCCCCCCAGAATCAGGGTGGCAACGAATAACACGGCAATGGCAGCAGCATTGCGCATCATAGGATCGTCCAGCTTAGTCATGTAAACAGCTAAATCAGCATAGAAACGGCTGGCGATAAAGAAGGCAGCAACCCATACCCCTAATGAAACGGCTTCTTTGACGAATCCGCGTACCAAACTAATCAGGGTGGATAATAAAATAACGCCTAATATGGCAAAGTCTATCCAGTTCATGGGTACTTCAATTGTTATTTTTCGAGTTGCGCGCGGATTCTAACAGATTTTACCCTGAGTTCGAAACACACAAAGGCTAATATTTATCCATTCCTTTCGACACTAAAACGACTTACCTTGCCTTGTAAGCCAGTGATTTCTTTAAGGTGAGGAATGGCGCTTTCCAGCTTTTGCTTATTTAAATCGGGCCCGACAAACACTTTGGTCAATTCACCACTGGTGGTTTTAATTTTACGGCTAAAAGCACGGTAGTTAGCGGCTTCTAATTGCTGTAAAAGTTGTTTAACGTTAGCCTGATGACGGAACACACCCAACTGAATTACCCACCCTGAGGTGATCGCTTCTTGTTCTTCAGCTAAGCGGGCCAATTCGGCTAGCTTTTCTGCATCCTCTTGCGAGGTACCGTTAGCCAAAGACTCATTGGCATTGCTTGCATCCGTCACACTTTCAACCGGTTGTTGCTGAGGTGTCGCTGTTAGCGACTCATCCTGGGCAGCAGCGTCGACAATTTCAACCTTGCGGGTAGTGGCTTGCGCAACCTGCTCGGCGGGAAAGGCCGGTGACGTGGTAATCGGCTGAGTTTGTGGTCTTGGTGGCACACTGACAAATCGTTCATTTCCCTGAACTTTTTCACCATCGAGTAAATCTGGTAGAAAAATAACGGCAATGGCAACCACCACCACCGTACCAACCAGCCTGTTTTGAAACGCTGATGACACTACGACTCTCCCCTTTCATTAAGTCGATATTGCAACACGTCTGCTACCGTATGGAAAGAACCAAATACCAAAATCAGATCATTTTGTTGCGCCCTTTCCATGGCTGCACAGTATGCTGCTGTCACGCAATCATACAACTGGGTGTTGGTGTTTTCAGGGAGGTTTACAGCTAATTGCTCTGCACTGGCTGCGCGGGGTCCTGTAAGCGATCCTAAGTACCAATGAGGTGAAAATCGTTCAAACGAAGCCAGGCAACCCTTACTGTCTTTGTCGTTTAACATTCCTACCACCAGATGCAATTGTTGATAGTCCTGTTTTTGAATATATCCCTGTAAATACTCGCAGGCCTGAGGATTGTGTGCAACGTCCGCAATCACCAGGGGTTTATCCGACAATTTTTGCACCCGCCCCGGCAAACTGACAGCGTCAAACCACTGATTAACTGACTGACTGGAAATCGTCAGGCCAAGACATTCGATAACCGCCAGTGCGGTGGCAGCATTCATCGGAACTATACCTGGCTCATTAAGGTGGTCAGCCTCGTATTGCCCTTGCCAGGTGTAACCTCCGGATTGTTTTAGCAGCCGAAAGTCTCGCCCAACGTATCGTGCTTTTGCATTCATCGCAGCAATGTGCTGCGCTACAAGGTCAGGAAGGTCGGGCTCGCCAATCACGGCGTCTTTGCCGGTGCGCAGAATGCCCGCCTTTTCAATGCCGATCTTTTCTCGGGTATCGCCTAACCAGTCCTGATGATCTATTGCTATGGTGGTTATCACACTAATATCAGGCTCAACGACATTGACCGCGTCTAAGCGTCCTCCCAATCCAACCTCGAGAATGATCACGTCTAAGGATTGCTGAGCCAGCAGGTGCAGAGCCGCTAAGGTAGTAAACTCAAAAAAAGTCAGTGCAGTATCTTGCCGTAAGCTTTCTATATGATGAAATGCTTGCAGGTGGGCTTGCTCGTCCAGCAGTTGTTGATTTACCCGCACTCTTTCGCGGTAATCCAGTAAATGTGGAGAACTGTACACTGCGCAGCGTAACCCACTGCTGATACACGCTTGTTCTACAAGCGCACAGGTTGTTCCTTTGCCGTTAGTGCCGGCCACAGTCACAACCTTTGTATTGCCGAAATCGACAGCCATACGTTGAAAGACTTGGTTAACTCTCTCCAGGCCGAGTTCGATATTTTTAGGGTGTAATGTAATTAGATAATCGAGCCAGGCCGATAATGAAGATGGCCTGGCATTAGGTGGGTTTGTCATTTACCGTGCTTATAGTGCAACTTTTTCAGAATAGCGTGGATTTTATCGCGCATTTCGCGTCTGTCCACTATCATGTCGATGGCACCTTTTTCCAGCAAGAACTCACTGCGCTGAAAGCCTTCAGGTAATTTTTCCCGCACTGTCTGTTCAATAACCCGAGGGCCGGCAAAACCGATCAATGCTTTTGGCTCTGCAATATTCACATCACCAAGCATAGCCAAGCTCGCCGAAACGCCGCCCATGGTGGGATCAGTAAGAACTGA
Source organism: Alteromonadaceae bacterium (assembly GCA_964228145.1). Taxonomy (GTDB): domain Bacteria; phylum Pseudomonadota; class Gammaproteobacteria; order Enterobacterales; family Alteromonadaceae; genus Pseudobowmanella. The sequence continues at coordinate 28,798 of CAXQZJ010000090.1, forward strand.
AATATAAGGTAATCCCTTTTCGCTCATTTTTGCCAAGGCTGCACTGGTTTTTGCCATCTGCATCAAGGAGATCAGCGCTTCCTGCATTCTGGCACCACCACTGGTTGAGAAACAAACCAACGGCATATTTAACTCAAGACATGCCTCGGCAGCTTTGACAAACCTCGCGCCGACAACCGATGCCATTGAGCCACCCATAAAGCTAAACTCAAACGATGCCGCAACCACAGGCATGCCTTTGAGCTTTCCCTGCATTACCACGATGGCATCTTTTTCATTACTGGCTTTTTGGGCCGCCGATATACGGTCTTTGTATCGCTTGGAGTCTTTAAACTTAAGAATATCTTTAGGCTCAAGATCAGCGCCCAACTCGGTGATATCCCCATCATCAAGAAAACTGCTCAAACGAGCCCGGGCACCAATACGCATATGGTGGTCACATTTAGGGCAAACGTGCAGTAAGCGCTCAAGTTCAGCCTGATACAAGACCGACTGGCACTCAGTACATTTGGCCCATACCCCTTCAGGCACATTGCTCTTGGTCGAAGATTGGGTTTTTGGAAGAATTCGTTCAATCCAGCTCATTTTTTATCCATTGTTGCTGAGTACTGCATAATTGCGCCATATTTAAGCATAGACTAGCCGATTATCACCATCATTAACTGGTCTTAGAAGTTAACCCGTTGATTAATCAGGCCAGAACACAGGCCCCATCGGCGTAATCGGAATTCCATATTGCTCGGGATAATCAACCCTGACGAGATACAAACCGTTAGCTTTGGCTGTCGCGGCTGCCTGCGTTCTGTCTTTACCCGCTAATAGTGAAGCCATCCAGTCAACAGGTTGAGTACCTTGGCCGATTTCCAGCAACGAGCCTACGATATTTCTCACCATATGGTGCACAAAAGCATTCGCCTGAATCTCAACCTTTATATAGTCACCCAAGCGCTCTACACTGACATGTGTGACATTACGAAACGGTGACTTTGACTGACATTGCGCAGCCCGAAAAGCACTAAAGTCATGCTCTCCCAATAATGCCTGGGCGGCCATATTCATTTTATCGGCGTCGAGCTTACCATAGATATGGGTTAAACCGGGTTTAAGAATCCCCGGGCGTAACGGACTGTTATAAATGATGTATCGATATCGACGGGCAGTGGCGCTGAATCTGGCATGAAAATCGTCGGCAACCGTTCGCGCCCATTTCACCGCAATAGCATCCGGTAAATTTGCATTCATCCCGAGTGTCCATGCCCGTTCCGGACGTTCGCTGGTTGTTTCAAAGTGGACTACTTGCCCGGTGGCATGAACGCCGGCATCCGTACGGCCAGCGCAGGTCAACTCGACAGGATGACATGCGATTTTACTCAATGCCTGCTCAAGATACTGCTGAACGCTGACAACTTCTCGCTGACGCTGCCATCCGAAATACTGACTGCCATCATATTCTATTCCCAGCGCAATCCGCATTGCCAACCCCTGATACGCAAAAGCGCTATTCTATCGCAGCCGGTTAAATAACAACAAGAGATGAAAATCAGTTTAACCCAACTTATCAAGCAAACGTTTTGCCTCATCTGCCGTTTGGCCGTCTGCTTGTTCCGAGAGTTGCTGGAGGATTTCTTTCGCCAACTCATTATCGCCCATTTCCATGTAGGCAATAGCCAAATCGAGTTGTCCGTCGGTCTCGTCAGAACCTATCGGTTCAGCACTTTCTTCTTCAGCAATAACAGATTCAAATCCTAAGTCTTCCAAGTCGATATTCAACTCAGGCAAATCTTGATCGCCGTCGTCCGACTCCTCGAGTAGCGAGGCCACATCAACATAATCCTGATCATCATCGGCGTCTTGTAACAAGGCTTCCAAATCTAAATCCGGATTACCCAGGTCTGGGGCACCCGGCGTAGGGGCGCCCGGCGTAGGGGCATCTGTATCAGAAACACCCGCATCGTCAGAATTCAGGGAATTCGCTTGCTGGTACTCTTCGCTGTTATCTGGTGTTTGGCCCGGCTCAATGGTGTCTTCTTCCTCATCACCCATGCCAAGCTCAGGGATATCATTAAGTAGATCATCAAAGCTGCTGCTTTCCAGCTCGTCAATCAGTTGCTGGTCTTCGCCATCATCTTCTTCTGACTCCGCTTCAGCAGTCAGCGCATCTAGAACGTCATCTTGTTCAGATTCACTGAGTAACTCATCAAGATCCGTAGGTACAGGCGCCGGTTTTTCCTGTGGCTGCTCTTCCAGCCCTAACTCTTGCAGTGCAGCATCAAGATCATCATCACCGGTCAGCTGGCTTTCGATATCATCTAGCAATTGATCCGCAGTCTGTGGCCCTTCATCGCGTGTTTCATCATCTGAATCCGCCGACTCACTATTACTGTCGTTCTCGGCTTGATTCTCTGCAATCAATTCATCAAGTAATTCATCAGATATGACATCATCCAGTTCATCGTCAACGCTGCTGAGGTCATCTTGCGGCGATGCGTCTAATTCATCGAGTTCGTCATTTTCAGTACCATGTTCGGCAATTAGCTCGTCGAGCAAATCATCAGTGAGTTCATCATCTGCCTGTTGCTCAGGATCATCGTCCATACTGACTGGTTCAGACGCTTCATTATTCTCTTCAGGTGCATTTTCAGCAATTAGCTCGTCGAGCAAATCATCAGTAAGTTCATCATCCTGGCCACTGATATAATCTTCGTCAGTGTCGAGGTCGGATGATTGCTGTTCAGACGCCGCGTTTGCACCCACATCGTCTGGCACACTATCGTCTGCCTCAGGAGCGTCTTGTTGGTTTTCGGCTATTAACTCGTCGAGCAGATCATCAGATAACACGTCATCATCATCTTGAATGGCCGCTTCTTCATCAGCGGTCCCACTGTCGTCGTTCTCGTCGGGCAACAAGCTTTGCATTTCATCAAAACTATCCAGATCATTTATCAACTGATCCGCTAACTGGTCAATCTCAACGCTATTTTTGTCGATCTCTTCGCCCAAGTTATCGAGCTTTTCGTCACTTACTGCTGATTTGTCTGTCACCGGCATCATTTCAATGTCAGTCAGGTCTTCATCAGTAATACTTATATCCTGCTGTTCTTCGGACTCATCACCCAGAACCTGCAATTCTACGCTATCTTCTTCTGGGGTTTCTGAGTCTTCAGGTTCGTCGGGGCCTGCGGTGCTTTGCTCTACAATCTCGTCGGTTTGTGCTGGTGCCTCCGGGGCCAGTAATTCTTCTTCGGAGTCGAATAAGTCATCTAAATCTCCACCATCAATCAAGTCATCGCTGACATCGGGGTCAGTCAGCTCTTCGCTTTCAGATGCGCTGTCATCTATGATGGGCTCTTCATCAATTAAATCATCAGCAATGGTATCCAGCTCTGCACTGTTATCATCTTCCAGGCCCGACTCCATAATTTGGTCACTGCCAAACAGATCGTCTTCAATCAGATCATCATCTAAGCCGTCCAGGGTCATATCATCTTCAGGTAACGGATCATCACTGACACTGTCAGTTACGACCGCTGAAGGTGTGTCACTGATTTCGGGGCTGGTTTGTTCGGTTACCTTCTCAGCTTCAGGTTTACCGCTCATTTTTCGCCACATGAAAAATAACGCGCCCAGCAAAGTGATCGACAACAAAGTAACACCCAGCATCCACCAGGGAATGTCCCAACCCCGATTGGCTTGCTCAGCACGGGTTTGCTCTGCTTGTTTACTCTCCTCAAGTTGAGCCAGCAGGTTTTGCTGGGCACTGGCCAGTTCACTCAACTGTCGCTCGACGTCACCGTCTTTGCCTAATCTGCCTCGTAAGGCTTCAAGCTCAGCATCGACCTTTTCCAGGCGCTGTGTAACCTGCCGGTTTTGCTGGAGTAACGCTTCTATATTGCTGATTGATTGCCCAAATTGATCACGCAACATCTCAAACTGCCGGGTTTGCTCAGAGTCGATGGCGGCCAGTTTTTGATTTAATGCCTGATTGTTCTGCTCCAAAGCAATCATTTCAGGGCTCTTACGAATTTCAATGCCTCGGCTTTTGGCCGTTTCAGCTTGCCAGGCTTTTTCATCTGCTTCGATTTTTTGCTGGGCTTGAGCTGCGTCGATGCGAGCAACGTAAGCCAACGCCGGCATACGTAAAACAGATCCATCGAGCATATGATTCACGTTGTTATCATCAAACGCCGCAGGATTGAGCTGATAGATGGCCTGCATTACCTGGTATACAGACACTTGGGGATATTGTCTTTGGTATCGGGATGCGATAGCCCAAAGCGTATCGCTGGATTTTATTGGTCCATATGTCGCATCAGAGTATTGGCTGCTTGCATCTCTGGGGCCTTTGATTTCAACCTGCTGAGCATGGGCGTCAGGGACAGCTACTATCATGAGTCCTGCCAATAACAGCCAAACTGAAGGTTTATTCAGACTCATAATTTTCCTTTGCGACCCCAAAAAAATGCCAACCTGTTATGGTTATTGTCGGGTAATTAGAAGGTCTTACCGACACTTTTCTGACACCCATTTGCCAAGCTTTGCAAAACACATTCCACTTTTCAAGAAATAGCCCTACAAAATCAATGATTAATATCTTACTCGTTTTTATCGACGGTTGGCAGAATTAGATTAATAAAAAAGGCGACAAGTATTGTCGCCTTTCAGTTACAACTCGTTGAGAAATAGCGATTTTTATAAATATTCCTGAATCAGCAATTCTGCTATTTGTATGGAGTTTGTTGCTGCTCCTTTTCTCACGTTATCTGCCACTACCCAGAGGTTCAAACCATTAGGGTGAGAGATATCGTTGCGGACACGGCCGACAAAGACCTCATTTTTACCACTGGCATCACTAACCTGAGTAGGGAAATCTTCATTATTTTCTTTCAAGATCACCCCTTTAGCCTCACGCAACAAGGCTTTGGCATCTTGTGCATCCAGGGGTTGCAGCGTTTCGATGTGAATGGCTTCGGCGTGACCGTAAAATACAGGGACCCGCACCGCGGTAGGATTGACTAATATAGATTCATCGGCAAAGATTTTCTGAGTTTCCCACACCATTTTCATTTCTTCTTTGGTGTAATCATTGTCGGTAAAAACATCAATTTGTGGGATGACGTTAAACGCAATTTGACGGCTGAAGTTATCAACCTTTACTTCTTGTGCATTAAGTAACGACGCCGTTTGCTGCGCCAACTCTTCCATCGCTTCTTTTCCTGCCCCCGAGACCGACTGGTAGGTTGCCACGTTGATTCTGGCGATACCTACTGCGTCCTGAATGGGTTTTAATGCGACCAGCATTTGTATGGTAGAACAATTAGGGTTAGCAATAATGTTGCGATTTCTAAAGTCTGACAACGCTTGTGGATTTACCTCAGGCACCACTAACGGAATGTCCGGCTCATAGCGATAGTGAGAGGTGTTATCAATCACCACGCATCCAGCGTCAGCGGCAATGGGGGCAAACTTGGCGGACACGCTTCCACCGGCTGAGAACAAGCCAATTTGAACCTGTGACCAGTCAAACTCCTCAGCGTTAAGTACTGTAATGTCCTCGCCCTTAAAGCTGATTGTCCCACCCGCGGAGCGTTCACTGGCAAGCGGATACAAGTTTCGCACCGGAAATTTCCGTTCTTCTAGGATTTCGATCATGTGTTGACCAACCAACCCTGTGGCTCCCAACACTGCGACATCAAACGCGCGTGACATTAATGTGTTTCTCCAACTGAAAGTAAAAAAGATTAATTAGCTTGCTGAAAGCCAAGCCCGTAGAGTGCCTGCGATTTTGCATCATTGCCAGCTTTTAACTGATATGCAAAAAACTCTCTTCTTATAGGATAGTGCTTTCGGATATAACTGAAACCCTTTTTATCGTTAACTTCCCGTCGAAAGCGCTGATCGTCACAACGTATGTCATAACTATGCAATAGAGCAGCACTCACACTCTCCAATCCCTTACAATGACGAATATCGATGACTGCTTGCTGAGGAGCTGGCAGCATAGGAGAGAGTGGGATTTGAGCAGGCCGGTTGAGAAACTGACATAACGCCCGATAGACCATCTCTGTACCATTTGCTTTGCCCTCAATGCTGTGACCCGCTATGTGTGCTGTTGCTAATAATACGTGGTCGCACAGTGGCAATAGCACATCCGGTTCATTTTCCCATACATCCAAGACCACCTTTAGCTGCTGTCCTTGTTCAAAACAACGTAGCAACGCCTGGTTATCTATCACTTCGCCACGACAGGCATTAATTAAAAGTTGGTCGCTTCTTAATGCAGATAGACGATCCGCATCAAATAAATGATGGGTAGGTGTGGGCCCGGTGGTTTCCAATGGTGTGTGCAGGGTAATCACATCGCACTGCATGATGTCATCTAAGCTGGCAAGTTGACGCGCATCCCCGGACGCGGCCAACGGCGGATCACACAGCAAGTAACTCACTCCCAAGGCGTCCAAACATTGAGATAGCGCAGTGCCGACTTTACCAGCACCGACGATGCCAATCGTTTTCTCCGTCCAATCCCAGTTCATTGTGTCAGTAGTGGCACTTAACGCGCTGAGCACATACTGGGCGACAGCATTGGCATTGCATCCTGCAGCAATGTAATGGTGGATGCCTGCCGCCTCAATGGCTTGCAAGTCCAGATGGTTATACCCTGCTGTGGCGGTGGCGACGAACTTAAGGTTTGGTGCGGCAGCGATAAGTTGCTGATTAACCCGGGTCGTGGAGCGAACCAACAGGACATCAGCGTCACTGACTATCGCTGGCGTGATTGCCAACTCAGGACCTGAGAATGCCTGACATTCACCGAGTTCGCCAAAAAATTCCTGAGCGTAAGGCATTGAGTTTTCATAGTATATTTTCATTGTTGGTTCACATCTGTGCGGATAAACCATTATGTCACAATACAGCAGACGAAAAAAAAGGGAGTTAGCCTCCCCTTTTTGTCACTGACGCGCTTACCCTTGATATCGAGACATCACCAGTGTGGCGTTGGTACCGCCAAACCCAAAACTATTGGACATAACAGTATTGAGTCTCGCCTCGCGCGGCGATGTGACGATATCGAGTCCAGCGGCTTCGTCATCCACCTCATCAATATTCACTGATGGCGCGATAAAATCGTATTGCATCATTAACAAGCAATAGATGGCTTCCTGCACGCCCGCTGCGCCCAGTCCATGACCGGTCATGGCTTTGGTCGCACTGATCGCTGGCGACTTATCGCCAAACACGGTATTGATGGCACCCAGCTCTTTGACATCACCTACCGGCGTCGATGTGCCATGAGTATTGAGATAATCAATTGGGGTATTCACGCTAGCCATAGCCTGTTGCATACAACGCACTGCACCTTCGCCACTTGGCGCAACCATATCGTAGCCGTCAGATGTCGCCCCGTAACCGGTAACTTCCGCATAAATATGGGCACCGCGTTTAAGCGCGTGTTCGAGTTCTTCTACCACCACCATACCACCGCCACCGGAGATAACGAAGCCATCACGTTGCTTGTCATAAGTGCGCGAAGCTTTTTCCGGCGTGTCATTATAACGGGTAGACAGCGCCCCCATCGCATCAAACATCATCGCCAACGAATAATGCACTTCTTCGCCACCACCGGCGAAAATAATATCTTGTTTACCCAGTTGTATTTGCTCGACAGCATGGCCGATACAATGTGCTGATGTAGCACAAGCTGAACTTAAAGAATAATTCACCCCCTTGATGGCAAAGGGTGTTGCCAGACACGCTGATACAGTGCTGCTCATGGTTCGCGGCACCATATACGGCCCAATTCGCTTCACGCCTTTTTCACGCAGAATATCCGACGCCTCAATCTGATTGGCCGATGAAGCACCACCCGAGCCAGCAATTAACCCTGTACGGGGATTTGAGATCATTGCCTCTGTCAGGCCCGCATCTTCAATCGCTTGCTGCATTGCGATGTATGCAAAGCCTGCGGCATCCCCCATAAAACGCAAAGTCTTACGGTCAATATGCTCTTTGATATCAAGATCTGGTTGTCCCCAAACCTGACTACGTAAACCAACATCCACAAATTGCTGAGAATGGCTGATGCCACTTTTACCCGTTTGCAGGGCCTCTAACACTTCCTGTTTGTTGTTGCCAATACTGGAAACAATACCAAATCCTGTGATGACTGCTCTTTTCATATTTAACCCTGAATGTAAAATTGCCCGCACATGTTAAAGAATTTTATTGCTAAACTGGTCTGCTCTTTTTATACGCTATAGAACAACCCGTGTTGCATAGGTAGCCGCTATTTTGAAAATAACTCCCGCTTCTATCCACTTCAATGACCAAGGTACACCCGTCGCATCTCAGTTTGATGACGTTTATTTCTCCAATGATGATGGGCTGGCGGAAAGTGAATTTGTTTTTTTGCAGCACAATGGCTTGCCGCAGCGCTGGCAGACGATGGGCAATACTCGCTTTGTCATCGGTGAAACCGGATTTGGTACTGGCCTGAATTTTCTACTGAGTTGGCAGCGTTTTCTGGCAGAAACCGATTGCGGACGATTACATTTTATCTCAATCGAAAAGTTTCCATTGGCGCCGGCCGATTTACGTGACGCCCTGTCCCATTGGCCGCAACTGGCGAGCTATAGCCAACAACTCATAGACCAATACCCTTTACCCATTCCAGGCTGCCACCGACTGACCTTTGCAAAGGGCAGAGTGATACTGGATTTATGGTTTGGCGATATCCACGAGGTGTTACCCGCTATCCATAGTCGGCCAGAAGGGTTAATTGACGCGTTTTATCTGGATGGTTTTGCCCCATCAAAAAATCCCGACATGTGGAGCGATACATTATTCAACCATATGGCCCGCCTGGGTAAACACCAATCCAGTTTTTCCACCTTTACTGCAGCCGGATTAGTTAAGCGCGGATTAGCCAACGTCGGCTATCACGTCAATAAGGTGGATGGGTTTGGACGCAAGCGCAATATGCTTTGTGGTACGCTAGACAGATCCCGGGTCGCTTATCAGCACCACGCGTTTGAACGCAGTAACAGCTCAGCTGCACCAGAGCGCGTTGCAATTATCGGTGCGGGGCTTGCTGGTGCATCTGTTGCCAATGCACTGGCCAGGCAGGGCGTCGACTGCGATGTATTTTTCGCTTCCCCGCAACCGGCAGATGGTGCATCAGGCAATCTGCAAGGCGGGTTTTACCCGCAGTTACATATTGAGCCAAGTATTGCCAGTCAACTCCAGGCGCATAGTTTTCTATTTGCTTGCCGGCGGTATCAGCAATTGCGCGCAACTGGCTACCATTTTGAGGGAGACTTTTGTGGCGTTATACAAACCGGGTTTAATGAGGCCCAGACAGCACGATTGACGACATTGTGTAGCAACGGCCACTGGCCAAACGAATTGGTGCGCCTGGTGACTCCCCAACAAGCGACGTCGTTAGCTGGCGTCCATTTGCCTTATACCGGTGCCTATTTTCGCGATGGTGGCTGGATTAATCCGCCGTCATTGGTTAATGCTTTGTTTGAAGAGGCCGGACAGCAGGCCAGCATTCAGTTATTTGCACAGCACCAACTTCTGGAATGCTGCTATCAAAATGGCTGGCAATTGCGATTCACCCAAGGTCAAAACCGCCACTATGACCTGGTCATTTTTGCCACCGGGGCAGAGTCCAATCAATTTGCGTTACTCGACCCACTGCCGTTTACCCCGGTTCGGGGTCAGGTGGAATCGGTGCGCGCCAGCGAATCCAGCGACCGGCTCAACTGCGTGATATGTCATAAGGGCTATTTTACCCCAGCATGGCAAGGCTACCATGCGATGGGCTCCAGCTACGTGAAACATGACATGAGCCGAGCCATAAGCGACGCCGAAAGTGCATTTAATCTCGACACATTGAGAACATCTCTTAGCGATGCCGTTTGGGTAAATGATATACAAATTTGTGGCCAAGCCAGAGCATCACAGCGGATGACCACGCCGGATCATCAGCCGGTAATGGGCGCCATTGCGGACTTTGCCGCACAAGCTAAGCAGTATGCGATGGTCGCTAAAAGCGGCGGGACTGAATCAGCCATGCCGCCTGTTAATCACCCTAACGCTTTTGTACTCAGTGGACTTGGGTCCCGTGGCTTATGTACGGCCCCTTTGATGGCTGAGGCATTGGCTTGCCAGATCATGGGCAAACCTTTGCCGCTACCCTCACAGTTGCTCGATGCATTAAACCCCAACCGTTTTTTAATCAAACAATTGAAACGGGGTGTTAACCCTTTCGCAGCGTCGTCATCTTAGTTTGTTGGGTGGTTTCACCTAACAAGGCATCTACTACGTGAAAGGGGATCAACATTTGCGCACTGGCGACCACGGCTTTGGATTTCATGCCCAGCATTCTGGCATTTACCAAGTAGCCACCACTGTGACGCGTGAGGGTGCCCGTAAGCACGTATTGCATACTGACATGCTCTTTAAGTTCAAGAAAATCCCGCGACAAAAAGAAATCCCCTTGCTCTGTTACGCGAATAAAGTCAGTGCTCTTATAGTCAACCACCGGAATTCTGAACTTATGTAACTCATGCATAAACGACTCTGCAAGTTGTAGTCCAAGCAAATTCGTTTGCTGAAGATCACTGTCCAACATGGCAAAGTGCGTCACACCGACAGGCGTGTGCTGAGAAACATACTCCATGTTATTGACCAGTTCCTGGGTCAGACTTTGAACATAATCGCCGACATGCCGTCCCTTATAATGACTTAAATAACCGCCCCGCTGGCCACCGCGCTGAGCCTCAGTGCCGGTGGCTGCCGGATTGCCGAAGTCATCCAGGTTTACTTCAGGATCACGTTGTTGCTGATAGGCCATCACATTGATGACCTCTGGCTGTATCGGTTGAGGTTTCTCAGGTTGGTTGACCATCTCGTCCTGGTCTGCGTCCAGGTTAAACCAACTGCTGTCTGGCAGACTCTCGCATCCGCTGATCACTAATGCCGCTGACAAACAAACTAGGCCAATCGTGGTTTTCATCATATTACTCCTGCGTCCTGTATAGCTTGCCGTCACGCAATGTCACTTTCTCGTGAGTCCAGAATAATTCAGCCGGAAAAAACTTGGTCGCTGCCGCAACAACATCTTTTGAGCGCGCATGAATCAAGCGGGCATTAACGATCGCCCCCGCCTGTTGCTCTACAATGGTACCGCTAAGGAAATACTCCGCAGCCTGCCAGTCACCAAGGGTATCGGGATCTCTGGAAAACATCTGTTCTGAGTCGGGTGTAAGGACAATATCGCCGGTTACCTTATAGTCCTGCGCTATCCACCCCCGGCGGCTGACTTCGGTTAACATCCCCTGCTCTAATTGGTGACCTAAAATCATCAGGGCATGCTGCTGCTGATCACCAGCAAGGCGTTTAACCGGCACAAAGGTGGCCACCGCTATGCGACTAGAGCGATCAGGTTGGAGGTTTGCTAATAGTTCGTCAGCCAGCTGACTGGTATGCCATTCAACATTACCCAGAGCACTGACAGTGACCGGGCCTTGGGGTTCAGGCTGGTTGGTTTGGGGCTCCCCCATTAATTGGCACCCGGAAAGCCCGATTAAACAGAATAAAAAACTAAAACGATGCATATTGCGCTCACAGTTATGGTCGTTGTCGACACTCTGATGATACAAGCTGCAAGTTTTGCGCCAAACGAGTTAATCAGGCTGGACTTTGTACCAGAATGCAGTAACAGCCTGCTGTTCCTGAGGCTCTAGCTCACCGGCTGAAAATGCTTCGCTTAAACTCTGCTGCATTTGCTCCTGCAGGTCGTCAATCGATTGACTCTCACAGCGGGCGTGAACCAAACTGAAATGGCCATTTAAATAACCGGCATAAAACAACTCGGCATCGGTGCCCGAGTCGACCGTGTTGTCAAAAGCCTGATATATCGCGTCACAATAAGCGTCAAACTGCATGCTCGTTTCCTGGTGAACTTAAGGGGTAAATGACTTCATCATGGTATCCAGTGATGACGGTGATTGCGTTGCCTAAACTGACATCAAGTTGTGGATCGCCACTGTCGCTGATAAGCGGGCGACCCTGTAGGCCGTTCAGTTTAGTTTTGGTCGCAATGACCATTAAACCTGCTTTACCTGCGCGCCTGATTAAATCAGGGCTTAACTGTTGGTTACCACGCCCCAACACATGCCCTTGACCGCCAATAACTGTGAGTACGATACATACTGGATGGTTTTCAGTTAGCTTCATTAACTGTTTGGCACTGAGATCTTTGCCGATTACTTTCCCGCCTTTAACAAGGTCAACGCCGAGCAAAGTATTATCCAGGCCTAAGGTTTGCATTATTGCATCAACCGTAGAACCTGATCCCATAACAAAACAGGTGTCTGGCGCATCTTCCATCTGTTCACGAATATGGTCAGAAATATCATCAAGGACCATGGCTTCAACTTCAATGCCACCCATTTTGGTTGCTTGCAGATATTCTAAATCAGCAGGAACGGACAGTTCCCCGTAGGATTTTGCTTTGACTACACCTGCTCTGAACGCTTCTTCATCAATGTCTTTTACGTCGGCCTGTTTGCGAGACAACATCTGTCCCTGAATCATTTTCGCCGCAATTCGCCCAGCAGCCGCAGGTGTAACCGCGTATACCCCTGAATGAATCTTGCACCCGGCAGGAACACCCAACACCGTTGCTCGCTCACCTACCACATCACAAATATTCCGTGCTGTGCCATCACCGCCGGCAAACAGGATCAAATCTACACCGGCGTCGATCAAGGCCTCAACACAATTTACCGTATCCAAGGCTTGCGTTTGTTCGCTTTGAGCCTGATATACCAGCTCATAGTGCAACCCCAATCCTTCAGCTACCGTTTGCCCCATGTCGCCACCCGCGGTGAAAATTTTCACCTGAGCGGACAAAGGTTGGACTTGGGCCAGACATTGTGCCATTCGCTGCATGGCCAATTGTTCTGCACCTGCTGCTAACGCTTTTTCACGGGTTTGCTGCCCATCGCTCCCCTTCAAGCCCACCGCACCACCAATCCCCGCAAAAGGATTAATGATTACTCCCAGTTTAAACGTCATAGTACACCTGCTCATACCTGACCTGATAAAAGTCACTCAATGCCCGGATAAACTGACCTGCGCGAGACGGAAAGCCCTGTTGCTGATACTGGCGCAGCTGGTGCTCAACTTTGCGAGTAAAACCTTCTGTGTCGACCGGAGCACCATTGAGGTTATCACTGCTGACGCGAAAACGCTTTCCAGCAGCCAGGCAAAATGCCCACTCAATAGCCTGTGGCTTGACTTCAACCTGCTCAAACGCCGCTTGCTGTTCGGTATTGCGTCCATCAGGGCAGTACCAGTAGCCATAGTCTTCTTGCTGGCGGCGCGCTTCGCCGGCAATGCACCAATGGGCAATTTCGTGCAAGGCGCTGGCATAAAAGCCATGGGCAAAAATGACCTGGGCATAGCTGGCACCCTGGCCTGCTGGCAGATAGAGCGGCTCGTCATCGCCTTTTACTAATCGGGTGTTGTACTCGCGAAAAAAGGTCTTATCAAACAGGTGAATAAGGTCGCGATAATGATGCTGTTGATTTACGCCTGAACTTTGCATCTGATCATTTTACCCCGTCGTTGCCGGCATCTCTAGTAGGGATAAAACATGCCAACAGCGCCGACAACATCGCAGCCCCTGACGCCAGCAAAAAGGTAAACTGCGCACCGCTACCGTCCTGCCACAAATGGCCCGCTGTAAGATTACCCAAAGCTCCACCAGCGCCAAACGCCAAGCTTACATAAAGTGCCTGCCCCCGGCTTTGATATTTACTGCCAAAATGATGGTGTAAAAAGTTGACCGAGGTTGCATGAGCTAACCCGAACGTTGCGGCATGCAGCAGCTGCGCCAAGATAAGCGCAAACAGCATATCGGCAAATTGGGAGGTTAGATACCAACGAATTGTCGCCAATATTGAACAGACCACCAGCACCTTGGTTACACCAAAGCGACTGATCAGTTTCCCAGCTTTTAAAAACAGCAGCACCTCGGCGAAAACCCCCAGGGCGATGAGCCAACCAGTTTGCTGGCCGGTGTAACCTAAATCCAGCATATACAGCGCGAAGAAGCCGTAGAAAGGCCCAAAACTGACTTGCAATAAGAACGCGCTGAGCAGAAAAAACACGAATGCAGGATGACGTAACTTTGGCCAAATATTGCCACTCACTGTGTCTTTCGGCCTTAAATCCGGTGAGGCAATATTCATCGTCGCCAAAAACAAGCCGCTTAGCACCACGATACTGACGGTGATCACCACATTGGGACCAAACAAATCGAGTAAGCCACCAACGCTCACGGCGAATAAAATAAAGCCGACACTGCCCCACAGGCGAATCTTACTGTAGCGCCCGCTGTCAGAGCGCACGCTATTCATAGTAATGACTTCCAATTGAGGGAGTATCGCTGTCCAGAACATCATTACCAGCCCGAGCGACAGGGCGATTCCCCAATAGTCATTATCCATTAACATCAACAGAAAACTGACAACCGCTAAGGCGCTACCAGTTCGCACTATGGATAAGTAATGGCCGGTTTTATCTGCCAGTGTCGCCCAAAGGTTAGGACCGACAATGCGGGTGAGTGTAATTAGCGCTAACAGTTCACCGATCTGCACAGAAGTGAAACCGCGCCCGTCGAGAAAGACCCCTAAATAGGGAGTCATAACGCCAAGTTGAGCAAAATACAAAAAATACACCAGCGCCAATCCAATCAGATTGGCGCGGGTAAAAGGATCCGTGGCCATAATGATTATCGTTGCGCGGCAATCACTGGGGTTGGACTGGCAACATCCGCGTTTTGGGCGCGGTGGAGTAACAGGTGATCCATCAATACCAATGCCATCATAGCCTCGGCGATGGGCACAGCCCGAATACCCACACAGGGGTCATGACGGCCCTTGGTCACCACATCTATCGCTTCACCTTGAGTATTAATGGTTTTTCCACTAACTGAAATACTTGAAGTCGGTTTCAGCGCCATATGTACTAACAGGTCCTGACCACTGCTGATTCCCCCCAGTACACCCCCTGCGTGGTTGCTGGCAAAACCCTGCGGCGTCAATTCATCCCGGTGTTGCGACCCTTTTTGTTCAACCACATCGAATCCGTCACCAATTTCCACGCCTTTAACCGCATTGATGCCCATCATGGCATGAGCCAGGTCCGCGTCTAAGCGATCGAAAACCGGCTCACCCAATCCAACCGGCATCCCCTTAGCAACAACAGACACCTTGGCGCCGATGGAGTCTCCGGACTTGCGCAAATCACGCATATATTGATCCAGTTGTTCTAATTTAGTGGTATCAGGGAAGAAAAACGGATTCTGCTCAACGTCTTCTAGCCGAATTTGTTCAGCTTTAATTGGTCCCAATTGTGATAAGTAGCCTTGAATCTCGATGCCGTAAAACAGCTTGAGGTATTTTTTGGCAATGGCACCGGCGGCAACTCTGACAGCGGTTTCCCTGGCAGACGAACGGCCACCACCTCGGTAGTCACGGGTGCCGTACTTTTGTTGATAGGTATAATCAGCATGGCCGGGACGAAACCTGTCTTTAATGTCAGAATAATCTTTTGAACGTTGATCGGTGTTTTCGATCAACAAACCAATACTGGTTCCGGTGGTTTTGCCTTCAAATACACCGGACAAGATTTTCACTTCGTCAGCTTCTCTGCGAGCCGTGGTATAACGAGATTGACCAGGTTTTCTTCTGTCAAGGTCGTGCTGCATATCCTCTGAGGACAGCGCCAGTCCCGGTGGGCACCCATCGATAATGCCACCAATTGCCGGTCCGTGGCTCTCGCCAAATGTGGTTAACCGGAATATGCTGCCGAAGCTATTTCCCGCCAATGTTTTACTCCTTAAAATAATCGATTAGTGTTTCGCGTTGAACAGCAAAGACGCCATTACCACCGCGTTCAAATTCTATCCATTGCAGCGCTAAACCCGGATATTTCTGCGGCATATGCACCATTGAGTTCCCGACCTCAACAATCATCCAAGCGCCCGGATTCAATAGGTCAGGCGCTTCTCGCAGCATTTTGTCAACCAACACCAGTCCATCATGACCTGCGGCCAGACCAAGCTCTGGTTCATGGTGAAATTCTGCTGGCAGGTCTGCCATGTCCTCTGCATCAACGTAGGGAGGGTTGGAGACAATTAAGTCGTATTTTTGTCCCCGCACACTATTGAATAAATCTGACTGGATCGGAAATACAAAATTCCCCAAGTCATATTCCTGAATGTTCTGATC
>CAXQZJ010000091.1:0-11597 GCA_964228145.1 Alteromonadaceae bacterium
GGTCGCTTTGGCACGCTGGAGCTGGTCGCCAGCCAATTTCAGCATATGCAGATCAATCTGGTTTATCAGACCCGTTTCCTCAGCCAAACCAATAAACTCGTTGGTCGGCACCATATTGCCGTCATCTCTTTGCCATCTGCACAGCGCCTCACATCGAACAGGTTGCCGACTTTGTAAGTCAAAGATAGCTTGATAGAAACAAGTCAATTGGTCCGACTTAATCGCTTGCAGCAAGTCCTGTAACATCCGGTGGCGATGCTCTGAGCGCTGTTGTAATTCACGCGTGTAAAATTGCCAGCCGTTCCGACCTGCGTTTTTCACTTCATACATAGCTTGATCAGCATGGATAGTGAGCGCTTGCTCATCATCGCCATCTTCGGGATACATCGCAATGCCAATACTACAAGAGCAGTTAAGTGTCACTTCACCAATTTGCACCGGTCGCTGCACGTGATGAATAATCTTTTCTATCACTGGCAGAACATCTGCGGCACTTTTCACCTGAGATACCACCACACCAAATTCGTCACCGCTGAGTCTGGCCACCGTATCCGCTTCTCGTACGCTAGACTGTATTCGCTTAGCAATCTCTTTTAACAATTTGTCACCGACAGCATGACCGTGGTTATCGTTGACGGGCTTAAACCGATCTAAATCGATAAATAATACAGCGACGCCATTTTTCTCTCTGCGGGTCGTTTCAATGGCCTTCTTCAAATGAACACGGAACAGCAAACGATTCGGTAACCCGGTTAAATTATCGTAGGTAGCCTGATGTTTAATGACCTGTGTTGATTTTACCCGTTCAGTAATATCCTGCACGATACATACCGCGTGAGTGTGCACCTCTTGAAACAATTCGCCCACAATCCTTAACCATCGTTGTTCAGCATCTGACTGCAACTCAACATTGATGTCAAAAGGTTTGGCGTCCACAAACAACTGTAATGAAGCTTCTCGCAATGTTTTAAAATCGTGTTGGGACAATACACTTTGCAGTTCATCAAGTTGCGTCAGTTGTTGTTGGGCTTTGAGTCCCAGTAAAAAATTGGTGTGACGGTTCCACTGCAGAATCTGCAGGTCTCTGTCCATTTTCCACCCTGAAACCTCAGCGATTACACCGATTTTTTGCAGCAAGCGCTGGTTCTCCAGCAGCGCGTCCTCGTACCTGTGCTTTTCTTGCGTCAACCTGAATCTTATCGTTACCAAACCGACCAGTGATAGCAGCGTTGCCAGGCTAATAAGGCGCACCCAGAATAAGTTATCACTGATGGCCTTATTAGCATCGGGTACCACCGCCAGTTGCCAAGAGCCTCCCCCAACCGGAATTGAGGTCTGTAGCTTGTCAGCATGGTTAAATACCGCATCCTCGCCTAAGAACGCATTGCTATAACCACCGGTAGGGTCGAAACTTCGGATCGCAATATTGAAATCATCATCGCGGCTGATGCCAGCCTGTCGGTACAATGCATCTAAATCAATTGGCGCTGAAATAATGCCCCAGAGCTTCCGACTGTTGTCCGTTGTGCGATAAAACACCGGTGCTCGGCCAATAAATGCCTTTCCACCCTGCACTAACTGAATGGGACCATCGAGAATAGTTTCACCGGTACGTATTGCCTGAAACACCATTTGCCCTTGTGCTGGCATCTTGCGGTAATCCATACCGACTATGCGCTCATTTCCTGCCATCGGGTAAACCATATTTACCACCAGATCTTTCGCCGCGGCGAAATTGATCAGCAATGGGTCTCTGTCAAACAAGGCTTGTGCGTAGAGGTCGAATTCATCATGGCTGATGTTCGGTTTACTGCTGATATGCACGGCAAACCCATTGAGCAATGACAAACTGATCGCGATATCCCCTTCCAATCGGGCCGCCACTGAGGTCAGTTGTCGATAAATACTTAGTTCAGCCTCACGCTGCAGACTGGTTGTAAGGCTCCGTTCAATCAGTAAGTCCAGGCCTAAAATAAGTACGACAAGGGCAACCAATGTGGGCGCAAAACGCCGCTTGTACCAAAAGAACATGATCACAGGTAACAGCATCAGCACAATCACGATAGCATAGAGTGCCAGTGGCGCTGCTGCCCCCTCCCGTAATTGATTCTCTGCAAAAAAACCTGTTGGTATCTGTTTAGAGGTTACAAGTCCTCCCTGATACATCAACTCATTCATTTGTCGCCAACGCTCAGCCTGGCTCTGGCCAAGGGGGATTTGCGGATATTGAATATAGTTATCAATTACGGCTGCAAATCGTATGTTGTATAATAAGGGATCATTGTATTTGACCAGATTTCGGTTATACAGGTGGTCTATGGTTGCAGCTATTTCACCTTTATTTTGCAACGCATAGCGCCAGCCCTTAAGCGTCGCGGAGACAAACTTTTCAACCATTTCCGCCCGGTTTCGCAGCGTTTGTTGGTCAGTAAATAATGAGTCACCGTAAAAATTTATGCCGAAATCAAACGGTGAGAGTTCATTTAACGCTACACCACGCTCGCTGGCGTCATACCGCATACTGGGTGCGTAGGAGATTATCACGTCAGCCCGTCCGCTGGTTAAGGTGCTTAAACTGGCCGGCGCGTCAACAAACTCAACGTCTTCCTCTGTTAGGTTATTTTGAATCAGCAAGGCCATCAGTTCTGCTCTGTTACTCTTGCGCAGCCCGGCAGCGATTCGCTTGCCACGTAAATCATCGGGTGTGTTTAGTGGTACTGTATTCAGTGAAAAAAGTGAAATGGGGCTGCGTTGAAATACACTGGCTAATACTGACAGCTCAGCACCACGGTCGACCGCCATCAACAGCTCGGAATTACTGACACCGAAATCGGCCCGGTGATTAACGACCTCATCAATGGGATCCAATAACGATTTATCTGCTCTGACTGCTGAACGTAACTCAACGTCCAACCCTGCTTCTTTGTAGTACCCCTGCCACAGAGCTGCATAAAAGCCGGCAAATTGAAATTCATGTTCCCATTTGAGTTGCACAACCACTTTTTCCTCAGCATAAACAGCTGCACTAAGAAAAATCGCAAGACTCAAATAACAGAGTTTTTTAATCATATCACCCCGACACTGATGGGTTGCCAATCCAGAAAAACATTACCTTAGTGCGCTAGCAGATGTGCCTATTCCGTAAGTGCTTTCTACTACACTAACTTCACAGTATATGGCTTAACCCGGATTGACGGAGAATTTTTCAAATAACTTTTCCACTGAATCTTTATAAAGTGGTTTTACGATGTAACCTTTGGCGCCCCTCTCTACCGCCTGACGAACAGTATTTTTATCTTTTTTTCCAGACAGAATCACAATAGGCGAGGACTTATTCGGCCCATCACCATTACACACCTGGTCAACAATATAAATACCATTGGTATCAGGCAAAGTAATATCCATCAATACCAATGAATAAGGTCTGTTTGAAAGCGCAGCAAAGGCACTACGACCATTGGTTACCACGTCAACTTTTATCTTGTACTGATTCAAAATTTTGGTAGTAAGCTGAGCGCTAATGGCGTCGTCTTCCACCAGCAAGATGCGAGGAGACGCTTTTTGTTTTTCGAGTTCTTGCTCGTAATCAACGTTTTCGCTAAACAAGCGGTTAAATACATAGTCTTTTTTAACCGCTGGTTTTTCTTGGGGTGGCGACTCATCAACTTGCCGCTGGTCTGATGGCGATGGGCTGGATTGCGCGGACTCCAATGGTTGTTCGCTCGGCGCTTCCTGTTTGGGGTTGGCTATATTTAACATCTGTTCGAGCAGTCCCATCGCTTTGTTTTGTAACTGCAGCAGTTCAGGACGAACCTCGTCTGATCGTATGGCGGACAGGGTGTTTTTTAACTTGTCCATGTCCAACTCGACCGGTTGAGATTGACGAATTTTAAATACAGCCATATCCAACGCTTTATCCACCTCAATCATGGTGCTTTCAAACGCCTGGCGAATCTCCTCCTTGCGTTTCACCCCCTTACTCACAAATGTTTGCAGGTCACTGGAGTATTTGTTTTCGTTGCGAACAAACGTAAGGTCTCCGCGGTTGTGATTAAACACTACGCCCAATTCAACCAACAAATGCTCACAGATAAGAATGGGCCGATGCACTTCGTACACAGGCCTGGCCACCATATAGTCATCGATCACGCCGCTCCGGAAAGCCTGATAAGCTTCTTTTTCATCTTGCCGGGGTATCATAGCCACCACTCTATGCTGACATATCGGGTAGTCTGCCACTGCATCCAAACAGCGATAATAGGTAGCCAAACAATCAGCCATGCTATCGGCAGTGATAAGAAAAACTTTTTCCTGAGTATTAACCAGCGCCCTGCATAGATCTTTTTTCTGGGTGAAAACCTGAATTCGCCCGAAATAATCGTTTAGGGTTTGCTCAATTAATTTATCAGCTTCAGCGTCGGTTTGGTAAAGCACAATGGGCGATGTTAACTTCAATGCCTTATAACTCCTTTTGAAGGGTTAATGCGTTTTGTAATTGCTCCAAGTTAGCTTTTACCGATAGCCACTGCAGCACCACATCCTGCTCAGATTCGCCATCTCGACAATAGTGTTCCAGCGCTTCACTGCTTTTCACCAAGGCCATGGCTGCAATAAGGCGCGCACCATTTTTAATACTGTGAGCCGCTTTGCCCAGATTAGCCCAATGTTTGTTAGTGACACTATCGGCGGCCCAGGTTTTCTGTTCAGTCAGCCGCTTGGCGTATTCGCTAAGATAATCGTTTATTTCACTTTGGCTCAGTGGCCCGGTAAATTGTTGCAATTCTTCTACCGAGTATAGTTCACCCTCAACGGCATGCCTCACCGGCTCCTCAAGGTAGAAAAAATCATCTACGGGTTGGCAAAGATTGCGCAGATGCTGCTGCAATTGCTGTACAGTAATGGGTTTCATCACCACTAAATCAGCTCCCGCACCATAACAGTCATCAATACAGGATTTGGTTTTATCCGCGGTCAGAACACAGGTCCGCACCGCCATAAATGGTTCGCCACTTTGTTTAAGTTGTTTTACCAAGTCTGCGCCAGACATTCCGGGCAATTGATAGTCAGTAATAAGAAGCTCTGGGGGCTGCCGTGCAATCTCTTCTAATCCCTGTTCGGCGCTCTCAACCAAGCGGGCACTGATACCCAATGAAGCCAACTGACGGGATAAGACAAAACGATTTTCTGCATTGTCTTCGACGACCACTATGTCTGACTGTAGCTTCGAATCAGAATTCTGGACCGAGGTGGCTTTTTCGTTTGCCGAAAAATTTGTTTCATTGATACCTATGAAATTAACCAAAGTAGTCCAGGATAGAGGGCATATTCGCAGTTGCTGACACAACTGGCCTGCATCAAATGGTGTTGTTGTGTAAATCAAAACACCATCAAGGTCAGCTAAGCGCAAAATTTCAATCGGTTCTGGCTCGGATCCTGCCGGTTGCCACAGCACCAATTGGTTTGACACCTTTTGCTCGGGTAGCTGATCTATCTCTTCTAATCCAAACCCGCAACGTTTGGCATAGGGGGTTAATTGCTCCAACATCCATGTTGAATTGGTGATTAGTTTCCACACCCGCAAATCAGCCGAATTAATGGTTGATGTGTCATGACGTTCAGTCAGCTGCAAAGCGAATGAAAAGCGTGCTCCCTGTCCCAACTCACTGCTAACACTTAGTTCTGCTCCCATTAGCTGACATAAGCGTTGGCTGATATGCAGCCCTAATCCAGTCCCGCCAAAATGACGGTAAGTGTCTGATGACGCCTGTTCAAAACCTGTAAAAATCTTCTTTTGCTGATCGGGTGAAATACCGATGCCCTGATCTTCTACGCTGCATTCAATGTAGTTTCCACTAAGGCGCTTCACACTGATAATGACACTTCCCCCTGAGTGACTGAACTTGATTGCATTACTCAGCAGGTTGTACAAGACCTGTCGAAAACGCACAGGGTCGAGGCTAATACGTGTATCTAACAATGGGTCTACATACAGACACAAGCGGACCGATTTTAGCGTAGCTTGTGCGACAAATCCTTCAACGAGCTGTTCCATTAACACCCGAACGTCCACGACTTCATTTACTAAAGATACTTTTTCAGCTTCAAGTTTGGCGGTATCTAATACGTCATTCAGCAGTTGCAGTAGATGATTGGCATTTATCTGTATGCGCTGTAAATACTCATTATGTTTAAGCTCCTGATCCATCAGACAAAGGTCAAGCATGCCGATAATGGCATTGAGTGGCGTTTTTACTTCGTGGCTCATACTGGCTAAAAACTGGCTTTTAGTCTGACTTAACTGGTTGGCCTGCTCACACGCTTGTTCAAGTTGCTCTATCAGCGCGGAATAATGTGACTCATCCACCAGTAAGCCAATTCTTACGCCATCTCTCCCAACCTGATCACGGTAATGATAGACACGTCCCTGTGCAGACTGAATTTCAAAACGTAACGGCTCAGACCTATCTATGCGACGACGTACTAATCGTGTCATGGCGTTTGTTCTTCGTCTACTCAGGCCCGGCTGCTGACGCATTAAGCGGTCAATCAGGGAGTTAACGTTGCTGCCCTGTATTTCGGTTGCAGAATCAACCCCTAATACTTGCAACGTTTTATGATTGACGAGCTCCACCGTTCCGTGAGCATTGAATAAAACAAATCCATCCTGTAACAGGTTTATCGCATCGATGAGAGTGCTGTAGGTAGCGCTAATCGCGACACCTTCAGACGGGGCAAAAGTACACAACCATTGTGTATCCCGTACTGGCGTCACCGACACTCGCCAACGTGATTGTTTACATGAGACCGTCCAGCCGCTGAGGGTGCCGGCAGTGATTTCGTCAATACGCTGAACCAGAGCATCGGTCAAAGCCGGACGCTCGGGTACCCGATTAAACGCCGGATTAGTTTGCAGTAACTCTCCACAGGCGTTAATCAGTACAGCTGGATTAAGAATGTCACTAAACTGCAAAGTCAATGTCCTGAACACAAAGCTCTTTCTAGCTTAGTGCTAATTGACTATTTTGCGCTGTCTAATTGTCTTACAAGGATTATTGAGTGTATTAAAAAAGGCTCCCTTGGGAGCCTTTTTCATATTACCGCGCTATCATTTTGTGATTCCGTGAGAAACCAACATAAATGCGTATTCTTCGGCGTAGTCTTTCAGGCGACCGTAACGGCCACTGTTGGCAAAGTGGCCAGCGCCCATGTTCATTCGCATCACCAACAAATTGTCATCTGTTTTCAATGCTCGCATTTTGGCGGTCCACTTAGCAGGCTCCCAATAGGTCACTCTGGGATCATTTAAGCCACCCGTAACCATCATTGGTGGGTACTCACGCTGTTCAATATTGTCATAGGGCGAATAAGCCATAATAGTATGAAAGTCTTCTTCACTTTCAATCGGATTCCCCCATTCTTCCCATTCGGGGGGAGTCAATGGCAAGCTTGCATCCAACATGGTATTCATGACATCAACAAAGGGCACGCCGAGAATGACAGAGCGCCATAATTCCGGAGCTTGAACAGTCACTACGCCCATTAACTCGCCGCCCGCGCTGCGACCTGATATTGAAATATTTCCTTTGCTGGTATACCCGCGGTCGATTAACCCATGAGCTACATCGATAAAGTCATTAAATGTATTCTGGCGTTTTTTCAGTTTACCATCCAAATACCATTGATGCCCCATCTCGTCGCCACCACGAATGTGTGCGATCGCATAAACGAACCCACGGTCTAACATACTTTTGCGAATGGTCGAAAATGAAGGTGACATGCCGGCGCCATATGCTCCGTAGCCGTACAACCACATCGGTGCTGAGCCGTCTTTTTTCAGCCCTTTCTTATACACCAGAGAAACAGGTACCTGCACACCATCGCGGGCAGTTACCATAATCCGTTCGGTTTGGTAGGCAGATTTGTCATAACCTGATGGGATTTTACTTTGCTTCTTCAGCGCCAATGACTGGTCTGCGAGTGAATAATCGTAAACCGTATCTGGCGTAACCATAGATTCGTAATTAATACGAATGTGCTGCTGGTCAAACTCAGGGTTATTTCCTAGCCGAGCTGTATAAACGTCCTCCGGGAACTGAATATCGTAAGCAGGCTTTTCATAAGGCATGACACGAATTCGATCTAGCCCTTGTTCTCTGAGAGTGAGAACAAGTTGCGATTTAAATGCACGCACGCTACGCAAGTATGTACTATCACTGCCCTCTATCAAGGTTTGCCAATTCTCATAAGCTGGATCCGTATCGGCCACTTTTACTAATCGAGAATTAGGATGACTATCATTTGCGATGAGATAAAAATCGCCATTGGCGTGATCCAGGCTAACTTCAAATTGCTGTGTTCGATCCACCACTTTAACCGCTGGGGCTGTTGGATTATCAGCTGGAATAACATGGACTTCGGTGACATCAGAACGACCAGAAGAAATCACGATCCACTCTTCACTGGAGGTAGTGTAGGCGCCGATGAAGTAGCCTTCATCTTCTTCACGCATCAGTACTTTGTCCTGATCTTGAGGCGTACCTAATTTATGCAGGTTAATACTTTCTACACGCCAGCGACCTTCCTGCAACTTTGAGTACACCAACTGTCCGTCCTGCGTAAAGAAGCCGCCGCCAGCAACGCCGGACAATTTATCATCGAGCATCTTACCTGTTTGTAAATCCTGAACAAACAGATCATAAGACTCATCGCCGTTAGTATCGACACTGTAGGTTAAATAGCGGTTATCGGGACTGATATCCCAACCACCTATAACAAAGTAGTCATTGCCTTCAGCTAATTTTGGCAGATCCAAGAAGACTTCTTCGTCACCACCATCGAGCGGCTTGCGGTAATAGGTGCGATAGTTATCACCCTGCTTAAACTCCCAACGATACTGGTAACCATTCTGCTGATAAGGAACGGATTCCTCTGTTTCATCTACCCGTCCTTTAAACTCCTCGAACAAGGTGTCTACCAGTTCTGTGTGCTTGCCCAAAAATTCATAATAATAGGCATTCTCAGCTTTGAGATAATCCAGCACAGGCTCATCGTTGATGGTGGGATATTCTTGGTCACGGATCCAATTGTATGGGTCTTTAACCGTCACACCGTGACGTTCATAACTGTAATCGACTTTATCCGCCACCGGCGCTGGGGTTGATAAGGCTTTTAAGCGTGGGTACTGGGTTGGTTGTTGTGTTGTCATCGTCTCACTGGAAGTTGATTGCACACTGTCACTGGGCGCGTCACTGCAGCCTAATAACGTGGCACTTGCCAATAGTGGCCAGAGGATTCGCATGGGAAAGTCCTTGTTCGTTTTATTCGTCAGCGACAATATCGCAGGAAATGTTTAAGAATTCGAGTGCTGAACAGAGTAAAGCGATAAAAATGCTAGTTTGTGTGGTTAACTCCCTTTCCTTTAGAAAATAAAAAAGGGCGTATCCGAGGATACGCCCTTTTAGAAGGTTATCTAATCTTGCTGATTAAGCAGATTTAGTTACCACGTCAACCAGAGTCCAAGTTTTGGTTTTGGACAGAGGACGACATTCGCGGATAGTCACGATATCGCCTTCATTACACTGGTTTGTTTCGTCGTGTGCATGCAACTTAGTAGTGCGGATGATGTACTTCCCATAGATTGGGTGTTTCACCTTGCGCTCTACCGCAACAGTAATGGACTTGTCCATTTTGTTACTGACCACACGACCCTGTACTGTACGAACTTTCTGTTCAGTCATTAGGCACCTGCCTTCTGTGTCAGAATGGTTTTAACACGCGCGATATTGCGGCGCACTTTACGGATCTGGTCAGTTTTTTCCAGCTGACCAGTACTGTGTTGCATGCGCAGG
This sequence comes from Alteromonadaceae bacterium, assembly GCA_964228145.1. Lineage (GTDB taxonomy): Bacteria > Pseudomonadota > Gammaproteobacteria > Enterobacterales > Alteromonadaceae > Pseudobowmanella. The sequence continues at coordinate 9,849 of CAXQZJ010000091.1, forward strand.
TTGAACTGTTCGCGAAGCAGGTTTACCAGCTCTGCGTTCAGCTCTTCTACGCTTTTATCTTTCAGTTCAGTCGCTTTCATTACATCACCGTCCGAGTTACAAAGGTTGTCTTAAATGGCAATTTAGCTGCTGCCAGCTCAAATGCCTCACGAGCCAATTCCTCTGGAACACCTTCCATTTCGTAAAGAACACGGCCTGGCTGAATCTGACATACCCAGTATTCTACGTTACCTTTACCTTTACCCTGACGAACCTCAAGAGGCTTTTCAGTGATTGGCTTATCGGGGAATACTCGAATCCAGATTTTACCCTGACGCTTAACGTGGCGAGTCATTGCACGACGAGCTGCTTCGATTTGACGTGCAGTCATGCGACCACGGCCAATGGCTTTAAGACCATAGGTACCGAAGCTAACTTTACCACCAGCTTCAGCGAAACCACGGTTACGACCTTTATGCTGTTTACGGAATTTCGTACGCTTTGGTTGTAACATATCTTAGCCCCCTTGCTTAGCGCGGCCTTTCTTCTTAGGTTGCTGAGCTTGCTGCTGCTCTTGATGAGCTTGCAAACCACCCAGAACTTCACCTTTGAAGATCCAAACCTTAACGCCGATGATACCGTAAGTAGTATTGGCTTCAGATGTCGCGTAATCGATATCTGCACGGAAAGTGTGCAGTGGAACGCGACCTTCACGATACCATTCAGTACGGGCAATTTCTGCACCGCCTAAACGACCGCTTACTTCAACCTTAATACCCAGAGCACCAACACGCATTGCGTTTTGTACCGCACGCTTCATTGCGCGACGGAACATTACACGGCGTTCTAGCTGGCTAGAGATGCTATCTGCAACAAGTTGCGCATCCAGCTCTGGCTTACGTACTTCTGCGATGTTGATCTGAGCAGGCACACCGGCCAGCTTAGTCACATGTTTACGCAGTTTTTCAACGTCTTCGCCTTTTTTACCGATAACAACACCCGGACGAGCAGTGTGAATAGTCACACGGATGCTCTTCGCTGGACGCTCGATAACGATTTTAGAAACTGACGCATTTTTCAGCTCAGCACTCAGGAACTGACGTACCTGGTAATCGTTATACAGGTTATCTGAATAATCTTTAGTATTAGCGTACCAGGTAGATGTCCATGGTTTGCTGATACCCAGGCGTATACCTGTAGGATGTACCTTCTGTCCCATTATCTACTCCTAGTTATCAGCCACAACAACAGTGATGTGACTGCTACGCTTGAAAATACGGTCCGCACGACCCTTTGCACGAGGCTTAATACGCTTCATGGTAGGACCTTCGTCGACGTAAACTTTGGCTACTTTCAGCTCGTCGATATCCGCGCCTTCGTTGTTTTCAGCGTTGGCAATTGCAGACTCGAGAACCTTTTTCATCAGAGCAGCAGCTTTCTTCGGGCTGTACTCTAAAACTTCCAAAGCTTTCTCAACATGTAAACCGCGAATTTGATCCGCTACCAAGCGCGCCTTTTGAGCCGAGGTGCGGGCAAAGCGATGTTTAGCTAATGCTTCCATAATCTACCCCTTATCTCTTCTTGGCTTTCTTATCCGCGATATGACCGCGGTAAGTGCGCGTTGGCGCGAATTCGCCCAACTTGTGGCCGACCATTTCGTCACTTACGATGACAGGTACATGTTGGCGACCGTTATGGACCGCAATGGTCAACCCAATCATATCTGGGATGATCATCGAACGACGTGACCAAGTTTTAATTGGTTTACGG
>CAXQZJ010000092.1:0-51123 GCA_964228145.1 Alteromonadaceae bacterium
GACGCTTTTTGATTTTTGTCGACGGTTTTAAAACCGAAATGGGTTTGATCGCTCTGCACGTCTGACATGCGGGTTCCTGTAATCGTATTTGTGCCTAGTGTATCGAAAAATTGGCTTTAAGACATAACCAAAAAAGCCGTAATTAAAGTACGGCTTATTGGCTAATTTTGTTCATTTGTCAGCCTGGATTAGGCTGCCTGACTAATTCCGCTATGACGCAGCAGTGCATCGGTAGACGGCTCACGGCCCCGAAAAGCCACAAACAGCGCTAAGGGGTCACGGCTACCACCCATTTCGAGGATGTTGTGTAGGAAGTCTGCGCCGGTTTGCGGATTAAAGATGCCTTCTTCTTCAAACCGCGAGAATGCATCCGCCGACAGCACCTCCGCCCATTTATAACTGTAATAACCGGCAGCGTATCCACCTGCGAAAATGTGACCAAAGCTATGTTGGAAACGGTTAAAGTCAGGTGGTGTAACGACCGCCACGTCTTTCCGTACAGCATCAAGTACTTGCTGAATCTGATCTTCCTGACTTGGGTCAAATTCGCGGTGCAGGATAAAATCAAACAAGGCAAACTCTAGCTGCCGCACCATCTGCATGGCAGACTGGAAATTACGCGCTGCGAGCATCTTATCCAACAGTGCTTGCGGAAGTGGCTGCTGGGTATCGACATGGCCGGAAATCAGCGCAAGGGCTTCCGGTTGCCAACACCAGTTTTCCAAAAACTGACTGGGCAACTCAACCGCATCCCATGGCACACCACTGATGCCGTTGACCCCGCCGACAGAAATTTGCGTCAGCATATGATGGATTCCGTGGCCAAACTCATGGAACAGGGTGACCACTTCATTGTGAGTAAACAACGCCGGGTTATCACCCACCGGACCATTAAAGTTACAGGTCAGATAGGCGACCGGTAATTGCGTTGAACCTGCAGGCGCGCGCTTATCCACCACTACGTCCATCCAGGCGCCACCGCGCTTTTTCGCCCGGGCATACAAATCCAGGTAAAAACCACCGCGCAGATTTTCGTGCTTATCGTAAATGGCATAAAAATTCACATCCGGATGCCAGACATCGACGTTATCCACTTTTTCGATGCGCAACCCAAACAGGCGAGACACCACACCAAATAGCCCCTTGAGGACCTGAGGCTCAGGGAAATAGGGACGCAGTTGTTCATCTGAAATAGCGTATTTATGTTGTTTCAGCTGTTCACTGTAATAGGGAAGATCCCAGGCTTGAAGCGCGAAGTCGACGCCCTGCTGCCTGGCAAATGTCTGAACTTCCTCGATGTCGGCGTTGGCCTGAGCTTTGGAGCGTTGACCCAAATCTTGTAAAAAGCCGATAACCTGATCGCAATCACTGGCCATTTTGGTTGCCAGTGAACGCTCAGCATAGTTGTCAAAACCGAGTAGTCTGGCTTGTTCTAAGCGTAACTTTAGGATCTCCTGCATGTTCTGACTGTTATCAAATTCGCCAGCATGCGGACCCTGATCGGAGGCGCGGGTACAAAAGGCACGATACATCTCTTCACGCAGTGAACGGTTTTCAGCATACATCATGACCGGCAAATAAGACGGCATATCCAGTGTAAACAGCCACCCATCCAGGGATTTTTGTTGTGCTGCTTGCGCCGCCGCCTGCAACGCTGACTCAGGTAAGCCAGCCAAGGTTTGCTGGTCGGTAATGTGTTTGGTCCAGGCCAAGGTGGCATCCATCAGGTTATTTGAAAATGCCGAGCTCAGCTCAGATAATCTGGCCTGATTATCCCCATAGCGCTGCTTATCCTCGCCGGTCAGTGCGATGCCGGATAATTTGAAGTCCCGCAGCGCGTTGTCGATGGCTTTCTGTTGCGCTTCGTTGAGTGTGGCAAACTCATCGCTTTGGCGTAACGCGCTGTAGGCGTCAAATAAGCCTTGGTGTTGACCAACAAAGGTTGAGTAGGCTGAAAGCAGTGGAAGACAGGCATCATGGGCCTTGCGCAGTTCATCACTGCTTAATACCGAATTTAAGTGGGAAACAGGTGACCATAAACGACTCAATTCATCATCGGCTTGTTCAATTGGTGCAACCAACGATTGATAGGTCACATGTGTAATGCTGACTGCTCGCGCTATGGTGTCTTTACACCGGGTGATGGCTTGTTCGACAGCGGTGGTAATGCCTGGAATATCAAGCTGACTAAAGTTGGGCAGTTGAAATGCGTTGGCGACGGAATCGGTCATATCGTTCTCGTTGATTTGCTGTATTACGACAGTTATGGGGTTTATCCGACCATTTTAAAGGTGGCGCTGTCCTGACTGGGCGTTTGCACTGTTATTCAGTATAGTGCTGTAAATCGCATCAAGATGAGATTGTTATGATAAGTGACATGGTTTTTCTGATTAAACGCAGCCATTTATACCGCAACTTAGGGGTGGCGTTAATCATGCTGGTGGCGGGGATCGTCGCCATTATCGAAACCGCGCCTGACGGCGCATTGGCTTCGATTCCTGCCCCGGACATGGTCAATACAGTGGGTTGGATCAGCAGCCTGGTTTTTGGTTTTTACGCTTTGGTAGTGATTCGTCGGTTAGGTTTGCCGAATCAGGGGCTAATCATTACTCCAGAGGGCTTTGTCGACCGTATCAGTGGTGACTACCAATTGGAAGCGAAGTGGCAAGATGTGGCGGATGTAGCCGAATTTACCGAGGGCAACAAGCCGTTTATTGCAGTGCATTTATTGCATCCACAAAACTTCATTGACCAACAACCGCCAATGGAGCGTATGGTACTGAAATCGAATATGAAACACCGGGGTGCACCGATTGTGATCGCAACATCATCACTGAACGCATCCCATGGCGAGGTGTTTAATTACATGCTTGGCTATTATCAGGGATTTGGTCCGGACGCGAGTCCAATTGAAGAATCCGAATAAGCCCTTGTGAAAATGACAATGCAACGCCATTCAATGGTGAGAGAGCAGAATAACAGGAACAGAAATGACAGAGTTTGATTATATTTGTATCGGTGCCGGTAGTGGCGGGATTGCCTCGGCAAACCGCGCAGCTATGCATGGACAACGTGTTGCCCTGATTGAAGCGAATGATTTGGGGGGAACCTGCGTTAATGTGGGTTGTGTACCGAAAAAAGCCATGTGGTACGGATCCCAAGTGGCGGAAATGATCGACCTGTACGCTAAAGACTATGGTTTTAATATCGACAAGCCGGAACTGGATTGGACCAAGTTGATTGAAAGTCGCGATGCTTATATCGACCGCATCCACGGCTCTTACGATCGTAACTTAGGTAACAATGGTGTGACCATCATAAAGGGTCGCGGCAGGTTCGTTGATGCGACTACGGTGGAAGTTAACGGAACACACTACAAGGCCAAGCATATTTTGATCGCGACCGGTGGAAAACCCCGTCATCCTGCTGTTCCGGGCGCCGAATTAGGCATTGACTCAGATGGCTTTTTTGCACTGAAGCAACAACCAAAAAGTGCGCTGGTGGTAGGCGCGGGATACATCGGTGTGGAACTCGCCGGTGTTTTGCATGGTTTGGGAACAAAAACTTGGCTGTCGATTCGTCATGAGACGCCGTTGCGTAATTTTGATCCCATGTTAAGCAGCGCATTGGTGGATTTTATGGCCGATCACGGGCCAACCTTATTACAACACCATGACGTGGAATCTGTTGAAAAGCTGGACAATGGTGAGCTGCAAGTCACCTTTAAAAACGGTCAGTTATTAAACGTCGAATGCCTGATTTGGGCGATCGGACGGGCACCTTCTACCAGTGACTTGGGTCTCGAAAAAGCGGGTGTAGAACTGGATGACAAGGGCTACATCAGCGTTGATGAGTATCAGAACACCTCGGTCAAAAATATCTATGCGCTGGGCGATGTTACCGGCCATGTTGAGCTAACTCCGGTAGCGGTCAAAGCGGGCCGTACTTTGTCTGAGCGTTTGTTCAATAACCAGCGCAAAGCCAAAATGGATTACTCATTGGTCCCAACGGTGGTATTTAGTCATCCACCGATAGGCACTATAGGGATGACGGAGCCTGAAGCGTGTGCCCATTACGGCCACGACGAGGTGACCGTATATACCTCTAATTTTGCTGCCATGTACACCGCAGTAACCCGTAATCGCCAACAAACCCTGATGAAGCTGGTATGTGCGGGTAAAGACCAGAAAGTGGTAGGGCTGCACGGCATTGGTTATGCAATGGATGAAATTTTACAGGGGTTTGCAGTGGCGATTAAAATGGGCGCGACGAAGGCAGACTTTGATGCCTGTGTGGCGATTCACCCAACCAGTGCTGAAGAATTTGTCACTATGCGCTAAAGGTTAATAGACGATGTATCAGGGAAGATGTTTGTGTGGTCAGGTTGAAATTACCGTAACTGGACCGATTAGCTCGATTATTCACTGCCATTGCAGTAAATGTCGTAAAAACAGCGGCACTGCGTACGCAACGAATGGTTTTGTGGCGCGTAGCGACTTCAGCCTGGTGCGCGGTGCGGATAAGTTAACCCGCTTCGCAACGGCTGAAGGCAAACACCGGTTTTTCTGTCGTACCTGTGGTTCGCCAGTATACAGTGAGAATTTGCAAGACCCGGACAGACTGCGTTTACGTTTGGGCATCCTCGATTCGGCAATTAGCGAGCGGCCTGAGTCTCACAACTTTATGCAGTCAAAAGCGAACTGGGATGACCCCGATGCGCAATTACCTCGCTACGATGGTATGGAGCCTGGGCGGGTTGTAGCATCATGCGTTAAGGGCTAATTCAGGTTACACTGTATACACTTTGTTTAAAGTATCACCAGTAATGAGGCGTATTATGAAATTGCTAGCACACTGTTTGGTCCTGTGCGGACTGGCATTCAGTCATGCTGCCAGCGCCGCGGACAACGAGAATGTGACGATCGAATGGGTTAACCCTGATGAGTATCGTGATATCCGGCCGGCCAATCAATCCAAGTCCAGTTTCCGTGATTCGGTGTTTGCCAATATTCAAAAGTTTGTTGAAATTCGCTTAATGCCAAATTTGCCTGAAGGCTACCACCTTACCTTAACCGTGACTGATGTGGATTTGGCGGGTGAGGTCTGGCCCTCAATGATGGTGGGCCTGCAAGGTAGCAGTGACATTCGCTTGATTAAAGACATCGACTCACCACGTATCGCGTTCAGCTACCGCTTGAAAAACCAGGATGGGGAAGTGATAGCCGAGGGTGAAGAGGATATCCGTGATATGGGCTTTATGCAGGGCAGCACAGGTCTATCCCGCTCGGATACCCTGAAATACGAGAAAAAGCTGCTAAGAGACTGGTTCTACACTGCGTTTGAAGAATTTATCGTTAAGTAACAGCGCATTACAGCATCTTTTCAATCTGCCGGTATAGCTCGATGGCCTGATTTTCTGTCAGGCCATTGCTTTGGTTGCCTTTACCAACGCTGGATGACACCCGGATAAAATCGTTGCCTGAAACTTGGCTTTGTTGCTCGTCGGCTTGTCGCTGCGGCTGTTGTTGCGCGCTTTGCTCAATGATTTGCGCTTGCGGTAGTTTTTCCGCGCTGTTCTGGTTACCAATACCCAGGGTATTGTTGGCGGGCGTTTGCGGTGCCTCTCGCACGCGACTTAGCGCCGGTAAAGGCGTGTCGAATCGGTTAATTTCCATACTGGGCTCCTGACAGTCAGGGTACAGACCTCTTAAGTATGGACCCTGTCTGCCTAACTAGCCAGTTATTGACCCTTTAATGAGTCATTGAATTGGTTGAGAGTATTAAACACGATCTCCATTTTTTTAACGGTATCGGCGAGCAATTCTGCGTCCGGAGTCTGGCCTTGTTGTTCTATATTCAATACTTGTTCGGCAATTTCAGCTACGTAAGGCGAAAACCGCTTGTTCTCGGTACTGAAGCCCGCATGAACAGGGAAAATAGCCTGAAACTTCCCTTTGCCACCTTGCTGAAGTTGATCTAAGCGAGCGTCCGCGTCGATCGCTTTGCGGTATAAAATTTGAAGATTTTGTTTAAGCGATTCAATTACTTGGTTCATATTGGCGAAAATGTTCCTAATTTAGGGTTAAGAGTGTAAAGAATTTGCCGATAACATTCGAGTGCGGAGGCTTTTTATCTGCGCGTGTTCGGCCCGGTAACGCCGGGGACATTTACTCAAAATGAGGAGTTGGTATGGAAATCCAGGGCGGTTCTACTGGGGTATCCGATGTGTCTGCAGAGTTACGTTCTGCCAAGCTGGCGAAAAACCAGCAAGAGCAAGAAGGTAAAGCAACACTTCAGTTGTTGGATTCAGCAACTGACGTACCAAAGACGACGTCGTCAAACCCATCACTGGGTTCGACTGTCGATACGTTCGCTTAGGACGTTAAGTTAAGATCCACGGGCGTTTTACCCGGCTTTCCGGCAATTTCACGCACCAGTCGCGGAACCAGAAAGCCAGGTAAGCGCCCGATTAATGTTTCCATTAGTTGTCTTGCCTGCGCCTCTTGCACATCAAAATGATGAGCACCCTCCACTTTATCCAGTAAATGCAGGTAGTAGGGTAAAATTCCGGCAGCAAACAATGCCTCACTGAGTGTCGCCAGCGCATCTGCGTTGTCATTAATATCTTTGAGCAATACAGCCTGATTAAGCATAGTGACACCCGCTTCGCGTAATTGCTGACACTTTTGTATGACCGCAGCGTCAATTTCATTGCCGTGATTAATGTGTAATACCATCACAGTTTGTAAGCGCGTTGCACTGATCCAGGCCAGCAATGACTGACAAATACGACTCGGAATAACCACCGGTAAACGGGTATGGATACGTAATCGACGGACATGATCTATCGCTTCGATTTGCGTCACTAACCAGCTGAGAAAGTCATCATTGGCCATCAATGGATCGCCCCCGGATAAAATGACTTCGTTAATTCGCTGATCCTGACGAATATGCTCCAGCGCCTGTTGCCATTGCTGTTTATTGAGATGATTGTCGCCGTACGGGAAGTGGCGGCGAAAACAATACCGGCAGTTAATAGCGCAAGCGCCTCTGACAATCAGCAGTGCCCGGCTTTGGTATTTGTGCAAAATACCCGGTGTTTGATTGTCTTGTTCTTGCAGAGGATCTTGCTGATAGCCAGTAACCTGTTCAAACTCCTGCTGGCGGGTCAATACCTGTAATAACAAGGGGTCCTGTTTGTCACCGGGCTTGATTCTGGCCAGATAGGGACGCGGTACCCGCACCGGAAATAATTGTCGCGCGGGCATATCAGCAGCAAACTCTGCCGGGTCTAAATTCAGTGCGGCGAGTAAGCTGGCAGGATCCTTGATCACATCCGCCAATTCTTTTTGCCAAGGCCTCTCTACAGAAAGCGGAATTTTAGGTATTATTTGCAACAATTTACTGCCTTTAGAATTTTAATTGGAAACAACACATGGCGAATTTTAGTACTAACGAGTTTAAAGCGGGCTTAAAAATTATGCTCGACGGTGAGCCTTGCAACATTCTGGAGAATGAATACGTTAAGCCGGGTAAAGGTCAGGCCTTTAACCGCGTCAAAATTCGTAAGCTGATTTCTGGCAAAGTGTTAGAAAAAACCTTTAAGTCAGGTGAATCCGTTGAAGGCGCCGACGTTCTGGATACTACTTTATCATATTTGTATACCGATGGTGAGTTCTGGCACTTTATGAACAATGAAACCTTTGAGCAAATCGCGGCTGATCAATCTGCTGTTGGTGAAGCGGTTAAGTGGTTGGTAGAAAACGACGAGTGTACGATTACACTGTGGAATGGCTCGCCCATTACTGTGTCTCCGCCTAACTTTGTTGAGCTGGAAATTACCGAAACAGACCCAGGCCTTAAAGGTGACACTGCCGGTACTGGCGGCAAGCCTGCGACTTTGTCTACTGGCGCGGTTGTACGTGTTCCTTTGTTTGTACAAACCGGCGAAGTGATCAAGGTTGACACCCGTACTGGTGAATACGTGTCGCGCGCACAAAAATAAACGCTGAGCGGGCGCGTAATTCGCGCGCCCTCTGTCGTAATTATGACTTCAAATTGGGCGCCAAGCGCCACGCTTGCCAGTTTACGCCAACGCGCGACGATTCTTGCTGCGATTCGCGACTATTTCGCTGAGCAGGATGTGTTAGAGGTAGAAACCCCGCAACTCAGCCGACACGGTATCACCGACGTTTACCTGCAGAACCTTGAATGTGTATTTCAGGGGCCGGGCTACCCGGAGCCATTATCCCTTTATCTGCAGACCTCTCCTGAGTATGCCATGAAACGTTTGTTGTGCGCCGGCTCTGGCAGCATCTATCAAATCGCCAAGGCCTTTCGTGACGATGAAAGCGGGCGGCTGCATAATCCTGAATTTACCCTGCTTGAGTGGTATCGGGTGGGCTTTGACCACCACCAATTGATGGATGACATGCAAGCATTGCTGAGCCAGATAGTGGAGTGGCAATTTGAGCGAATCAGTTATCAGCAGGCCTTTCAACGTTGGCTTGAGTTTGACCCTTTGTCTGCGCCATTAGGGCAAATTCAGCAAATCGCCGCCACACAAGGCCTGGGAGACATGGCACTGACTGAGCAAGACAGGGACTTTCTGTTGCAATGGTTATTCAGTGAGCGAATTGAGCCTCGCTTTGCTGAGCAAAAGGCCATGTTTGTGTTTGATTTTCCGGCTAGTCAGGCGGCGCTTGCGCGATTGTCTGAGACAGACAACAGAGTGGCCCACCGGTTTGAGCTCTATTATCGGGGCATCGAGTTGGCCAATGGCTTTTTTGAATTGGCCGATGCAAATGAGCAGCGCCAGCGATTTGAGCAGGATAACGAACGCCGAATACAATTAGGCAAGCCACCTATGCCCCTTGATGAGGCATTGCTGGCGGCGCTGTCTCATGGTCTGCCATCATGTGCAGGTGTTGCTATGGGTATTGATCGTTTAGTGATGTTGGCGCTTCAAAAACAACACATCGACGAGGTGGTCGCCTTTCCATTGTCGCGAGCCTGAGACTTGTTTTTGCCTGCGTAACCTTTTATAACGGCAGATAATATCAAGGAGGATATAATGACTGCTGCGAAAAAATCATCCGCCACATTCGCCTTTTATCCGGCGCAATTAGTCATAGGGCAATGGCTCGATGTGGAAATAGAAACCTATCTGCCAGGTGACAATCTCAGGTATAAAAGCCGCTTTATCGGCGCTTGTGAAAAGCGCTATATTCTGATGGAACAACCCGAGCCAAAGCGTTATGGGCTGTTGCGTAACGATCTTAAAGAAGGCCAATCGGTAGTGATACGCGCGATTGCTGAAGCCGCTGACGGCGAATGTCTGGCATTTAAAGTCGATATCAATGGCTTGATTAACCATCCCGCCCGTTTGGTATCACTGGCCTATCCCGGCGATGTAGTGCGCCGTGAGCTGCGTATTGAAAAGCGCCATTTGGCCGATATTTCCTGCAAAATTCAGGCGCTGGGATCCGGCCGTCTCATCGATGCGGTGATTGTGGATATATCATCTGGCGGTTGTCGCATAGAATGTCCAGTTAGCGAAGACGTTACTCGTCTTAAACAACAAGAGATTAACGTCCTCTATCAAGACCCGGTCAGTCACCAAGCGGTACAGCGTCAGGCCAAGGTGCGTTCACAGCGTAAACAGGGCAATTTGTTGGTCATAGGCTGCTCATTCGGCTGAACCTAATAATGCCGGCATAAGTGGGTTGAATGCTCCGGCCCGAATTTGCGCAGCGATAGCGTTAATGTCAGGCGAAAAATACCGGTCCGAGTCGTAAAAGGGCACCTGCTGGCGGATCTGCTCATAGACTTGCTCCAACACTGGCGTGGTGCGAAGGGGGCGCCGGAAATCTAGCCCCTGAGCGGCACTGAGTAACTCGATAGCAACGATATTGATACTGTTTTCCAGCATGGCATGTAAGCGTCGTGCAGCATAGGTTGCCATAGATACATGGTCTTCCTGATTGGCTGAGGTGGGGATACTGTCAACACTGGCAGGGTGAGCGACCGATTTATTTTCGGAAGCCAGTGCTGCAGCCGTTACCTGCGCTAACATAAAACCTGAATTCACCCCGCCGTTTTCGACCAGAAAGGGCGGCAGTTTGCTTAAGTTCGCATCAATCAGTAATGCCCCTCGTCGTTCTGACAGGGCACCGATTTCTGCGATGGCGATGGCCAGATTATCTGCCGCCATGGCGACAGGTTCAGCATGAAAGTTGCCGCCGGATAGAATATCGTCGCCAAACACCAATGGGTTGTCTGTCACACCGTTGGCCTCGATCATTAGTATCCTGGCGGCGTGGCGAATTTGATCCAAACACGCTCCCATCACCTGTGGCTGACAACGCAGCGAATAGGGATCCTGAACTTTTTCACAATCCCGGTGAGATAAACCGACTTCGCTACTATCAGACAGCAGATGACGATAAGCGGCCGCCATATCAACTTGACCTTGTTGGCCACGTACCTGATGAATTCTGGTATCAAACGGGGCGCGGCTACCCAATGCGGCTTCAACGCTGAGAGCACCGGCAATGGTAGCGGAATTAAGTAAGTCCTCACTTCCAAACAAACCTGCTAATGCCAAAGCTGTAGATGCTTGAGTTCCATTGAGCAGGGCAAGCCCTTCTTTGGGTGCTAATACTAAAGGCGGCAGGTTAAGCATCTCCAATGCTTGCTGCCCGCTGATAATGGATCCCTGATAATGGACATGACCCTCGCCTAACAATGGCATACTCATGTGTGCCAGCGGCGCCAGATCCCCACTGGCACCGACCGAACCCTTCTCGGGGATGCAAGGAGTAATGTTGGCGTTATACAGCTTAATGAGATAGTCGATAATGACAGGCCTGACACCGGAGAACCCTTGAGCAAGTGCGTTGATTTTAAGCAACATCATTAAGCGTACGACGTTGTCGTCCATGGGTTTACCGATACCGGCCGCATGAGACAGCACGATAGAACGTTGCAATAATGCTAACTCATCCGGCTTGATGCGGGTATTAGCAAGTAAGCCAAATCCGGTGTTGATGCCATATACGACGCGATTTTGTTCAATCACTCGGGCAACCAGGTCTGCCGAGGCCTGAATGTCTGGCCATGCCTGCTCTGTCAGGCACAGCGGCGTAGTGTTTTCAAATAGCTGACGCAGTTGTTGGTAGGACAGGTGGCCCGGGCTAAGGGTAAACATTATCGCGACTCCTGAGCGGGACACATTGGCAAATCCAGTTGCTGCTCATCGGCACAGCGGCGTGCAATATCGTAGCCGGCATCGGCGTGGCGCATAACACCGGTAGCCGGGTCGTTCCACAATACCCTTGCCAGTCGTTGATCTGCCTGATCACTGCCATCGCATAAAATCACCACACCGGCATGTTGGCTAAAGCCCATGCCGACGCCTCCGCCATGATGTAAGGAGACCCAGGTCGCACCGCTGGCGGTGTTTAACATAGCATTAAGTAAAGGCCAGTCTGATACGGCATCAGAGCCATCCATCATGGCTTCGGTTTCCCGGTTTGGACTGGCAACTGAGCCAGAATCGAGGTGGTCGCGCCCGATTACAACAGGTGCGCTGAGCTCACCGCTGGCCACCATTTGGTTAAAAGCACGGGCAATGCGCGCCCGATCTTTTAACCCTATCCAGCAAATGCGGGCAGGCAAACCCTGAAACTGGATGCGGGCACGGGCCATGTCTAACCAATTATGTAAATGAGCGTCGTCGGGAATCAGCTCTTTTACCTTCTGATCGGTTTTGTAGATGTCTTCAGGATCGCCAGACAGGGCTACCCAGCGAAAAGGACCAATACCTTCGCAGAACAGCGGCCGTATATAAGCGGGGACAAATCCCGGGAAATCAAATGCATTGGCAACCCCGGTTTCCAGTGCCATTTGACGCAGGTTATTTCCATAATCAAATGTTGCTGCGCCCCGCTGTTGTAAGGTAAGCATGGCCCTTACCTGCGCTGCCATTGAGCGTTTGGCAGATTGAATAACCAACTGTGGGTCCTGCTGACGCATGGTTTGTGCGTAATCCAGGCTCCAACCTTGGGGTAGATAGCCATTCAGGGGGTCATGGGCGGATGTTTGGTCGGTCACCACATCCGGGGTGATGTGTTGCTCAACTAATTGTTCAAAAACATCGGCAGCATTTCCGGCTAACCCTACCGATACCGGGGTATCAGCCGACTGAATTATTTGCAGAGCCTCTTTAAGGCTATTGGCTTTGCGATCCAGGTAACCTGTTCGCAATCTGAATTCAATGCGGCTCGGATCGCATTCGATAGCAAGCATCGAAAAGCCGGCCATGGTTGCAGCCAGCGGCTGAGCGCCGCCCATGCCACCTAATCCTCCGGTCAACACCCACTTTCCGTTGGCATTGCCGTTAAAATGCTGCTTGGCAACCGCACCGAAGGTTTCATAGGTGCCTTGGACAATGCCTTGACTGCCGATATAAATCCAGCTGCCGGCGGTCATTTGGCCGTACATCATCAGCCCTTGCTGGTCTAATTTATGGAAGGTATCCCAATTGGCCCAGTGGGGTACCAGATTAGAGTTCGCGATCAACACTCTAGGGGCATTTTCATGGGTTTCGAATACGCCGACCGGCTTGCCCGATTGGATAAGTAAAGTTTGGTTCGCCTCAAGACGTTGCAGGACCTCGACGATTTTGTCGAAACAGGCCCAGTCCCGGGCCGCACGACCAATGCCGCCGTACACCACAAGAGCCTCTGGGTTTTCCGCCACATCGGGATCCAAATTGTTCATCAGCATGCGTAATGCAGCTTCAGCTTGCCAGTTCTTGCAGCGCAGGCTGCTACCATGGGGAGCACGAATAACGCGATCGGATTGATACCTTGAATACATAGAAGGGCCTTTATTATGGTTGTTCTTGTCACCCAATTCGGGTGTTAATGAAATGTAAATTGACATAGCCCATCGTTGCTTTCAAGATGCGCGCAAAGGTCACACATTAACGGACGGGAGTAAGTGTGAAGTCAGCTTGCCAATTTAATGGAACTGCAGATGTAAAAATCACCCATGTGCGGATGCTCGACGATCAGGGGGGACAAGTAGCGAGCGATGATGATTCGCTGCTGATTAAAGATAATCGTATTGTGTGGCGAGGTTGTGGTTCTGCGCTGACTGGTGTTTCGGCCCGACAGCATGTTGACGGACAAGGTATGTGGTTGTTGCCCGGCTGGATAGATAGCCACACCCATCTGGTGTTTGGTGGTCATCGTGCTAATGAATTTGAGCAGCGCTTGCGTGGTGTGAGTTATCAACAAATTGCGGCCTCTGGTGGAGGCATTCAGGCTACCGTAACCGCGACCCGGGAAGCCAGTGACAGTGAGTTATTGGCCAGCGCATTGAGGCGCGCAGCCAGTATGTTGGCCAAAGGCGTGACCAGCATCGAAATAAAGTCCGGTTATGGACTCACGCTTCAGGATGAATTGCGCATGTTGCGCATTGCCCGTCAAGTTGGTGAGCAGCTACCTATAAGAGTATTTACCACGTTTCTGGGCGCTCACGCATTACCCCCTGAGTATCGCGGGGATGCGCAAGGTTATATTGATTTAGTGTGTGAGCAAATGATACCAGCGGTAGCCAGAGAAGGGCTCGCGGATGCTGTGGATGTGTTTTGCGAGCAGGTGGGCTTTTCGCTCGCCCACACACGTCAGGTTTTTGAGGCTGCCCGTAGTGCAGGTTTAAGTTGTAAACTTCACGCAGAGCAGTTGTCGGATTCAGGTGGAAGTCAGTTGGCGGCTGAATTCGGTGCGGCATCGGTTGATCATATCGAGTACCTCAGTGAGCAGGGCGTACAAGCGATAGCTGCCAGTGGTACTGTAGCGACACTATTGCCGGGCGCTTTTTACTTCTTACGTGAAACCCAGAAGCCGCCAGTTGATTTGTTACGAGCGTATCGCGTGCCAATGGCGGTGGCGTCCGATTTCAACCCGGGTACTTCACCGATCAGCGATCCAGCTATGATCATGAATATGGCCTCGACCCTGTTCGGGTTAACGGTAGACGAGGCATTAAAGGGGATGACTTGTCATGCTGCCAGCGCATTGAAGCAGTCTGCGCTGGGCAAGTTAGAGCCGGGATGTATGGCTGACATGGTATTATGGGATGTGCCCACCCCTGCTCATCTGGTTTATGAGGTTGGAATTAACCGCCCCACTACAATCTGGATAGGTGGAAACGAGATACATGTCTGATTATCAAATTGAAACCCCACGGTTGCGAATTCGCCAATGGCAGGACAGCGACCTGCCAGCGTTTGCCGCAATCAATGCCGACCCGCAGGTAATGCGCTATTTTCCGGCCTGTTTGAGTGCGTCGCAAAGTACAGAGGCAGCAACACGCTACCGGACTATGATTGCTCAAAATGGCTTTGGTTTATGGGCAGTAGAGCGCATCCAACACCATGATTTTATTGGTTTCATCGGTATACAGCCTTTAAATGACGCCTTGCCTTGCGCACCGGGCATTGAAATTGGCTGGCGTTTAGCATCACGTGTGTGGCGCCAGGGGTATGCAACTGAAGGGGCCGTTGCTGTCAGAGATTACGCGTTTGGACAGTTAGGGATCAAAGAACTAGTGTCAATTACTGCTGCCATCAATATGCCATCCCGAGGGGTGATGGAGAAAATTGGCATGTGCAATTCTGGTGAGGATTTTCTTCATCCACTGGTGGATGATGTCAGCCTCGCGCCTCATGTGAAATATTGCTTAGCCGCAAAATAAAACACCTGGCCGGGGCCAGGTGTTGATTGTATGCAACCGCCGTATCAGGCGCCAAATCTGTCTAAGTTCATTACCTTGTGCCAAGCGGCAACAAAATCTTCGACAAATTGTTGTTTCATATCATCAGAGGCATAGACTTCTGCCAATGCACGCAACTCCGAGTTTGAGCCAAAAATGAGGTCAACTGGGGTGGCCGTCCATTTCTGTTGTCCTGATTTGATGTCTTTACCGACATACAGACCCTCAGTCTCAGCTTTTGACCAACGGGTGTTCAGGTCTAACAGGTTGACGTAGAAGTCATTGCTTAGAGTGCCGGGACGGCTGGTCAGTACGCCGTGTTGACTGCCATCGAAATTCGCATTTAATGCGCGAAGTCCACCGACTAAGACGGTCATCTCCGGTACAGTCAAATCCAGAAGTGCGGCTTTTTCAACAAGCATTTCTGCCGGGCTTTGCTGATTGTTATCTGCAAAGTAGTTGCGAAAACCATCAGCGGTGGGTTCTAACACTGCAAACGAATCCACGTCGGTTAACGCTTGGGTGGTATCGCCACGACCGGGTTTGAACGGCACACTGACATCGTATCCCGCAGCCTTTGCTGCCTGTTCCACCGCAGCAGAGCCAGCAAGCACGATGACGTCTGCCATGGAGACTTTTTTGCCGCCGCCGAGTTTGGCATTAAAGTCATCACGCACTTTGCTCAAGGTTGCTATCACTTGCTTGAGAGACTGAGGGTTATTGACTGCCCAATCGATCTGCGGCTGCAAGGTAATTCGTGCGCCATTTGCCCCACCACGCATGTCAGTAGCTCGGAAACTGGATGCTGACGCCCATGCTGTACGAATCAGATCAGCCTGATCAACACCGGAATCCAGGATGGCCTGCTTTAGTTGACGTACATCTTGCGGACTGATCAGTTTGTGGTCTACCGCTGGAATTGGATCCTGCCAGCTGAGCATTTCTTCTGGCACCAATTTACCCAGATAGCGCGCGCGCGGGCCCATATCCCGATGGGTTAATTTGAACCAGGCGCGGGCAAATGCATCTTCATACTCGGAAGGGTTATTTTTGAAACGCAGTGCGATTTCGCGATAAATCGGATCGCGCTTCAACGACAAATCAGTGGTGAACATGATCGGCGCATGACGTTTACCGGGGATGTGCGCATCTGGCACCAGGTTTGCTGCTTGGCCATCTTTGGGCACCCACTGAATATGACCTGCGGGGCTTTTTGTCATTTCCCACTCAAACGCAAACAGATTGTCGAGGTAGTTGGTGGTCCATTGGGTTGGCGTTACTGTCCAAGCACCTTCAAGGCCGCTGGTTATGGTATCTTCGGCGTTGCCTTTGCCGCAGCTGTTCTTCCAGCCCAGCCCTTGATCTTCCAGTTCTGCTGCCGCCGGCTCACGACCTACGCAGTCTTCTGGCTTTTTCGCACCGTGAGCTTTACCAAAAGTGTGCCCGCCGGCAATCAGTGCCACGGTTTCCTCGTCATCCATCGCCATTCGACCAAACGTTTCGCGAATATCTTTGGCTGCTAATAACGGGTCAGGTTTTCCATTGGGGCCCTCGGGATTGACGTAAATCAATCCCATCTGCGTCGCCGCCAGGGGCTTTTGCAGTTTGCGCTCACCATGGTAACGCTGGTCACCTAAAAATTGGGTTTCCGGTCCCCAATAGACTAAATCTGGCTCGTAATCATCGGCACGACCACCGGCAAAGCCAAAGGTTTTAAAGCCCATGCTTTCAAGGGCGACATTGCCGGTAAGAACCATCAGGTCAGCCCAGGAGATATTGCGGCCATACTTTTGCTTGATTGGCCAAAGTAAACGGCGTGCTTTATCCAGGTTGGCATTGTCTGGCCAACTGTTGAGGGGGTCAAAACGTTGTTGGCCGCCACCTGCACCACCGCGGCCGTCCATTTCTCGATAAGTTCCCGCACTGTGCCAGGCCATGCGGATAAAAAATGGACCATAGTGGCCATAGTCTGCCGGCCACCAATCCTGTGAGTCTGTCATCAGCGCTTTTAAGTCGGCTTTTAGCGCATCCAAGTCCAATTCAGAGAAGGCTTTGGCGTAGTCAAAATCATCACCGTAGGGGTTGGACTCTTTGTCCTGTACTCGCAGTACAGTCAAGTCGAGCTGCTCCGGCCACCAAAAGCTATTCGGTTTGGCCTGATTGGACTGCATCCCAACCTCAGTCGCCCCCGCCTGAGAAAAAGCCAGCGCCATGGCGGCGACCAGCGGCAGTGTTTTCTTAAACATAGTGTCATCCTTAGATGTGTGTTGTTCGGATTTGCTGTTTAAGCTTAGTAACAGAACTGCAATAGGGATATTTTGAAAATCAGATTATGTTAATCTGAAAATGTGAACATAAGGTTAACAATTAGCTTTGATATGCTTTAACGAAGGTACAGATCAGCTCTGCATTCAGTTGGCCTACTTCTCTTGCCCCAGCATTAAAGCCCGCAGGGTGGCAGTCAGGGGCTGCTTCGGCAACGTGTAAGTATTGAAGTGTTTGGGTACGAGTAATTGCATCGATGCCGTATAACACATCCTGATAGGGCATACCGCAAAACGTCATGGCTGAGCTGGGCGCCTGACTGATGGCATCAACATCAATTTCTAATCCACAGGGCAGTTGGCTTTCAGTCAGATAGCGATTGGTGCTGGCAATCACTTGTTCAAACGACTGCTCTTTTCGTATATAGATACTTTGCAGGCTGAACGTCGGAAACTGCGCTTCAGACAACGCTTGTAAACTCTGGTGGGTATTTTTCTGTTCATGCAGACCAATCACTGTGTACGCGCCTAGGCTGCCTTGCTCGTAAGCATAGCGAAAGGGATTACCACTGTGGCGGCCCTCGAGATGGCGAAAGTCGCTATGAGGGTCGATATTCGCAACCGCCAATTTGCTACCAGTATGTTCAGCACAGGCGCGAATGATCCCCAAAGCGTTATTGTGACCACCGCCGATGATGATCGGGATTAACCCAGCCTCAAGCAACACCTTTACTGCACTTTCAACCTGTTGATCCCATTGTTGGCATTCATTTCTGAGGGCTTGAATGTCCTCATCTTGCGGGGTAGTCAACGAAATTGATCCTGCCACCAGCATTTGTTCGCCGGTAAGGTAGGCATTGGACTGCAGATTAAGTAGCCAAGTTAAGGTGGCCTG
This sequence comes from Alteromonadaceae bacterium, assembly GCA_964228145.1. Taxonomy (GTDB): domain Bacteria; phylum Pseudomonadota; class Gammaproteobacteria; order Enterobacterales; family Alteromonadaceae; genus Pseudobowmanella. The sequence goes on from CAXQZJ010000092.1 coordinate 17,944, forward strand.
CCAGGCTTTATCGGCACCCGCTCTGCCATGGTTGGCTCTTGGCCCGGTGTCTTCTTCAATACCGAGCAGCGCAAATCGGAAAGGACTGTTGTCTGCACGGGGAAGAGGTGTACCTGAACGCCAATAGCCCACTCTCTCGCCTAGTTTGATCTCACCCTCCCGCAGTGTCAGCAGGCTGCTGATCAGTGCAGACGAAACGGGCTTAATCATAATCTGGCTTAGTCCACATCCAAGGGTTCGGGCGATAAAATGATGCCGGTATTATCGGCATACAAATGATCTTCGGGTAAAAAAGTGACACCGGCAAAATTAACCGGAATATCAATATCGCCAATGGACTCAAAATCCGCGCCGACGGGAATGGCACCAATGGCATGAATACCGATATCCAGATCTTCGAGGCTATCCACATCACGCACACTGCCGTAGCAAACAATGCCTTCCCAATCATTCTCAACAGCGAGTTGAGCAAGGCCATAGTCGATCAGGGCGCGCCGGGTTGAACCGCCGCCGTCAACGAGTAGCACTTTGCCGGCCCCGTTACTGGTGAGCAATTGTTCGATAAGGCCCCGTGATTCAAAGCACTTAATGGTAGTGATTTCGCCGCCATAAGAGGCACGGCCACCATAACTTATAAACATTGGCTCTACCACATCGACAGAGTCGGCGAATAAATCACAAAGTTCAGACGTATTGTAGTCCATGGCGCATGCCCCTAATTAAGCTGGTTTCGGTATTCAGTATAATCGCACATCTGCCAAGGTTAAAACCTTGAATTTTATATGACTAATTTAATACTGCCGTTTACTGTAGTCCTCAATAAAGGCATCAACAATATCGCCGGCCTCGTTGATGTCTTCATCACTGAAACGGGCGATGTGGTAAAGCGCTTCGCCTTCGTTCGCCACAGGAATTTTGCTCATACCAATAATTAAGCCATCAAAGGGAGCACGGATTGCCTGCTCCATGTCGCCATGGGGGCTGCATGAGTAAGCCAGGATATCGCCTTTATCAACTTGGGCACCAAGCTTGACCTTATTAATGATCAAGCCGTCATGCTCGTTACGAACCCATTGACTGTTATTGGCCAACAGCGGCTTGAAGGAGGCGTTAATGCCTCTTCGTTGCACCATACCCAAGGCTTTCATAACGTTAAGTACACCGAACAGACCTGCTTTAATTGGTCGCGATTCAAGGCGCAGGGCTTCACCGGCTTCATAAACTATCACGGAAATGCCGAGATCGTTGGCTTCAGCTCGCAAGGTGCCTTCACGCTCCTTGGCATGCAAAATCACCGGTACATTGAACGCTTCTGCCATCATCAGCGCCTGAGGATCTTTAATGTTGCAACGGATTTGCGGCAAATTGGTGCGGTGAATTGCCCCTGTATGCAAATCAATAATGTGGCTGGCCTTGCGCATTAATTCGGTATAAAACAGCCATGCCAATCGCGACCCCAAGGCACCACGTTCACTGCCGGGAAAGCAGCGATTGAGATCACGTCGATCCGGCAGGTAACGGGTTTGTTGAATAAAACCAAATACATTGACAATCGGCACGACCATTACGGTACCGGCCAATCGCTTAGGGTTGAGCTTTTTAATTAAACGCCGGCATATGTCGACGCCGTTGAGTTCGTCGCCGTGGACAGCTGCACTGACCAACAATACCGGACCATCCTGCTTGCCATGGAACACTTCCACATGCAGATCCACAGGGGTGTCTGTATACAAACGTGCAGCAGGCAGTTTTATTGATTTTTGGGTACCAGCAGCAACGCTGTGTTCGCCCAATGTAAAGGGTTCACGGCGTGCCATGGTTAACCTCTGCCACGCGTGCGAGTGCGCTTAGTCGCCGCGTTTTTCTCGATAAATTCGATAATTTTCCCGGCTACATCTTTTCCAGTCGCGGTTTCGATGCCTTCGAGGCCCGGAGAGGAGTTAACTTCCATCACAACCGGACCGTGATTGGAGCGAAGAATATCCACACCCGCGACATTCAGGCCCATGGTTTTGGCCGCGCGTACTGCGGTGGAGCGTTCTTCAGGTGTGAGTCTTACTACGGACGCGGTACCGCCACGGTGCAGGTTGGAACGAAATTCCCCGGCTTTGGCCTGACGTTTCATCGCGGCGATAACTTTGTCACCGATGACAAAACAGCGAATGTCGGCACCGCCCGCTTCGCGAATGTATTCCTGAACCATAATATCGGCTTTGAGGCCCATAAACGCTTCGATAACAGACTCGGCCGCCTTACGTGTCTCGGCAAGAACAACACCAATGCCCTGAGTACCCTCAAGTAATTTAATGACGCAGGGTGCACCACCGACCATTTCAATTAGGTCGGGAATATTAGAAGCCTGATTGGCAAAGCCAGTTACCGGCAAACCAATGCCCTTGCGCGAGAGTAATTGTAACGAGCGCAACTTATCACGACTTCGGGTGATGGCAACGGACTCGTTTAAAGGGTACACATTCATCATCTCAAACTGACGTAACACCGCTGTGCCGTAAAAGGTGATCGACGCACCAATTCGCGGAATAATCGCATCAAATTTCGGTAATTCTTTACCTTTAACGTGAATCGACGGATTCTGCATGTTGATGTTCATATAGCACTTTAGTGCATCAATCACGTGAACCTGATGGCCGCGCGCTTCGGCCGCTTCTTTCAGGCGACGGGTTGAATACAGATTTTGATTGCGTGATAACACAGCAATGTTCATGACGAAGTTCCTAGTAAATATGACGCCGACGGATCCACCATAAAGTGACCACGCATCGCTTGTCTACCCAACAGCATACGAAATTTCATACTGTCTCGGTTGGTTAAGGTTAATTCAATGTTGGCCTGGTAGTCGCCAATCTGTACCCGTGATTCCACCACATACCGCAACTCTTCATGGCCTCCAGAATCGCGTACTGTGCGCTGTTCTAGGATTTGTGCTTCGCAGGTATGTTCCAGTGTGTCGTTATTTTGTTGAGGGTGCACAAAGATACGTAGCCAGTCTTCGCCGTTTTTTTCAAAGGGCTCAAGCTTAAATGCGTGCAAGCATGATGTGCGTGCGCCGGTGTCTACTTTTGCTTTGATTTTGTCGATGCCCAAATCCGGCAAAGACACCCATTCACGCCATCCGATAATAGGGAGCATAGGGGTTGTCCAGGTAGGTAAAAATTCCCCTGCTATTTATCACGCTTTGTTCATATTGCAAACAAAAAATCATAGCAAATAACAAAAAACCGGCGTAAACGCCGGTTTTTTTAATGACAGTGAGTGGCAGGCTGTGATTGCCGATTGGTTTGAAACTGCAGCCATAGGCTACGCAGTATCAAAAGGCCAAGCAAGCCGGCACAAAGCAAATAAAGGGGTTTATCAACGCCATGTTGATGTTCGCTAAGGTGTGCATAACTGATAGCGAGATCGGTGTTGGCCAATAGGGCGTTAAGGCCGTATCCCAGCAATATACTGGCGCTGACCACGCCAAATAGATACCCCATCAGGGTGCGAGTCCCCATTTCTTTGGCAATCATGCCCATGGTGCTGATATTGGTCGCCGGCCCTGCCAACATAAAGACCAGTACCGCCCCCGGGGACAGGCCCGCAGCCAGAAAACCCAAGGCAACTGGGGTCGACGCCGTTGCGCAGATATACATGGGCACACCAATGAGTGCCATCACTAGCATGGCAATAAAACCGTCACCCCATTGGGTCAGAAAGTCAGTGGGCACCCAGGTTTGAATGGCGGCGGCGAGGGTTAAACCAATGAACAGCCAAACTAAAATATCATCCAGCAATTTGCCGAAAGAAAATTGCAACATGCGTTGTGAAGCTGCTAGCCAATTCGTTGTCTGCGGCGTTTGACTGTCGCAACAGCTCACAGTTTCAGTCGCAGTTGGGCAACACGAAGATGTTACCGGCTTTGGTGCACAGCAACTGTCGGGAACCTCACTTGAGGCGGATTGACCTTGTTCATTACGGGTCAGTACTTTGACCACTATGGCTGTATAGATAGCGCTGATGATGGCTGCAATTGGGCGTACAACTGCGAATACCGGCCCCAGTAGTGCATAAGAGACAGAAATTGAGTCCACACCGGTCTCTGGCGTTGATACCAAAAACGATACGGTAGCCGGCTTGGACGCACCAGCGCGTCGCAAGCCAACAGCGGCAGGGATAACCCCGCAGGAACACAGGGGCAAGGGAGCACCAATAAAGGCTGCTTTTAAAATCGAACCGGTGCCGCGATCACCCATGTGTTTCTGCAGCAGCGCGATAGGTACCCACTCATTCATGACGCCAGCAATGAGCAAGCCAAGCAGTAACCAAGGGGCGGACTCCACAAACAGGGCAAACAGGTTTTGGAGCAAAAGAATAAGATCGCTAAGCATGTTATTTGTTATCCAGATATTCAAGAATACTGCAGTTTTCGGCACTTTCGGGTCCACCACAGCAGGCATTGTGTAACCCCTGTAGCGAATTGTGAATAGCCGTAAGCTGAGCAATTTTCTCAGCAATTTCGTGCATTTTTGTATGGGTTAATTGCTTTACATCTTCACAGGTATGGTGGTCTGCATGGACTCTGAGTGCCAATAGGTCGGTGATTTCTTTGAGCGTAAAGCCGACCGACTTAGCATTGAGAATAAAGCGTAACCGGGCACCATCAAGTTCGTTGTATAAGCGGTAACCATTGGCTGAGCGCCCTGCAGGGCTGATTAGCCCCTTGCTTTCATAAAAGCGTATGGTCTCAACGCTGACTCCCGCGCGTTCGGCTAATTGGCCTATTTTGAGATTTTCTGTTTTCATGTCAGCCAGTATAAACCCTAAAGTAAGCTATAGGGTCAAGAGCAAAGGATATTTTTAGCTCACTGCCGGGAGTAATTGGGTCACAACACGATTTCGCCCCAGGGCTTTAGCCTCGTATAAGGCATGATCAGCCCGTTCGAATAAAGGCGCAAAGCTGGTTTCATGATGGGATTGGGCGATGCCAAAACTGGCTGATACAGACACAGGGTGACGAAACTGTAGTTGGGTGATAGAGGCTCTGATTCGTTCACATATTTCTTTACTTTGTGTCAGTGTTGCACCTGGCAATACAGCAACGAATTCGTCGCCACCAAAGCGGCCAAGTAAGTCACAGGGTCGCAGGCACGATTGGGCGGCCCGAGCTACCTCTGATAGTGTTTCGTCTCCAAAACCATGCCCATACTGGTCGTTGATTTGTTTGAACCGATCAATATCAAAAACCACGATAGAAACGGGCACGCCCTGAACTGCACAGCGCGCTAACTGGGCGTTTGCTTTATTGATCAGGTGATCCCGGGACGCAGCCTGAGTGAGTGAATCAGTTTCTAATAGTTGCTGCATTTTGCGGTTGTGTTGCATCAACGCCGGTAATGCCAGACCAAAAATCGCATTTGCAGCAATGACACAAATTGCAAACTGGTAAACAAGAACGTATTCGGCGAGTCCGAGCAAGGGTACGAATATCGCGATGATGATGCTGCTCATGGTCACAGCAACGGCACTGTTAAAGGGTTTTTCAATAGTCGCAATCCACATATGCGGGACAACCATGAAAAATATCGCATACACGCTGTGTTGATTGTCAGACCAGGCTGCCAGATACAAGGCAGCCAGCAAAAACATCATGAGCATTAGCAAACGCCGCATGCTGGTGGTATTGAACGGTTTGCTGGGTTGTAAGTTGGTATCGGGTAAGCGATGCATGGACGCGGGAACGATAACACTCAACAGGCCGATGAAAACAGGACCTAAAGCCAACGCTGCGGCCAGATCACCAATCCAAAATGGCAGTAAACTTGGACCGATTTGCTCGGCTGGCATCATGCCACTCCAGGCAAGACTATATAGACCCCCTATGCTGGCTACTAAGGTGGCGATCGGTACCCAGGAGAGCACGTTTAGAATGAAGTTTGCGTAAAATCCCATTTCCTGTCGGCGTAACGCACGTAAATATCTGGCTAGCAGGTAATAAGGCAGAATATGGAAAACCGCCGACATAGCAGACGCAATCAGTACTTGTTCAAACGCCAACTCTATCTGGTAAAGGTTAACTGCACGAAATGTTGCGTAAGTCACTCCGATTACAACGGGGATGATGCCGTAGCGGCCAATCAGGAAAAACAGCGCAATAGAAAGACCGGCAGGTGGGTACCAAACACTGGCATGGGCACCGACTTCCAGCAATCGACCAGCCTCCCAAACGCCCGCCCAAAGCATGCTCAGGATCAAAAAAATCAGCAGAGGTTGTCGTGTTAAAACCGGTAGCATGGGTTGCCAGTAAGTCACCATCGATGACCCAGTATGCCTGTCAACGGCGGATAAAAAAAGTGCCCTGAAATAGGGCACCTTATTAACTACAGGATGAAGCGGCTTAGGTCTTCGTCATCAACCAGCATTTCAAGTTTGCTGCCGACATAGTCAGCATCGATGGTGATTTTGTCACCTTGCTTTTCACTGGCATCAAAAGAAATCTCTTCCATCAGACGCTCCATCACAGTGTGAAGGCGGCGTGCGCCGATGTTTTCGGTTTTCTCATTGACTTGCCACGCGGCTTTGGCGATGCGTTCTATGCCGTCCTGAGTAAAGCTGATTTCTACCCCTTCGGTTTTCATCAGTGCCACATACTGTTGAGTTAACGACGCATTAGGCTCGGTCAGGATACGAACAAAATCATTCACGGTGAGCGCGCTAAGCTCAACGCGAATCGGTAAACGTCCCTGTAGTTCCGGTATCAGATCCGAAGGTTTGGCCATTTGGAATGCACCAGAGGCAATAAACAGAATATGATCGGTTTTAATCATGCCATGTTTGGTGTTTACTGCTGAACCTTCTACCAGAGGTAATAAATCCCGCTGCACGCCCTCACGGCTCACGTCAGCACCACTGGTGTTTTCGCGCTTACAAATTTTATCAATTTCATCGACAAACACGATGCCGTTCTGCTCGACTAAGTCGATGGCCTTTTGTTTGATGTCTTCCTGATTAACTAACCGTGCAGCTTCTTCTTCGACCAAAATCTTGAAAGCATCTTTTATTTTCATTTTCTTGGCTTTTTTCGGCGTATTACCGGCCAGATTCTGAAACATGCCCTGAAGTTGGTTGGTCATTTCTTCCATGCCCGGCGGGGCCATGATTTCTACACCAATTTGGGACTGGGCAACGTCGATTTCAATTTCTCGGTCATCAAGTTGACCTTCACGCAATTTTTTGCGAAACGCCTGGCGTGTCCCCCTGTCTTCGACCTGTTCGTTCTGGCCCCAGGAATCTTTTGGCGGTGGCAATAAAGCATCTAAAATGCGCTCTTCAGCAGCTTCTTCGGCACGGTATTTTACCTTAGCCATTTCCTGCTCTTTACACATTTTGACGCCCATGTCGGCCAAGTCACGAATGATCGACTCAACTTCTTTGCCAACATAGCCCACTTCAGTGAATTTAGTGGCTTCAACCTTGATGAAAGGTGCATTAGCTAATTTAGCCAACCGGCGTGCAATTTCAGTCTTACCGACGCCCGTTGGGCCTATCATCAGAATATTTTTTGGGGTGACTTCCTGACGCAACTCAGGCTCTAACTGCATGCGGCGCCAACGATTACGCAGTGCAATGGCCACAGAGCGCTTGGCTTTATCTTGCCCGATAATATGGCGATCTAATTCGTGAACAATCTCACGTGGGGTCATTTCAGACATAATAATCTCTTAGTAATCCAATGTTTCAACGGTCTGATGCTGGTTGGTATAAACACAAATATCGCCGGCGATAGTCAGCGCTTTGGTGGCTATGCTGTGGGCATCTAATTCGGTATTTTCCAACAGAGCTGTTGCTGCAGCCTGTGCGAATGGCCCTCCTGAACCGATTGCGATCAAGTCATTTTCCGGCTGCACCACATCTCCGTTACCCGTGATGATAAATGACGCAGTATGGTCAGCGACGGCTAACAACGCCTCAAGCTTGCGTAGCGCTCTGTCGGTGCGCCAGTCTTTAGCTAACTCTACTGCGGCTTTAGTCAGGTGACCCTGATGGGCTTCCAATTTCGCTTCGAAACGTTCAAATAAGGTAAATGCATCTGCGGTCCCACCCGCAAAACCGGCCAGTACTTTGTTGTGGTACAAACGGCGGACCTTCTTGGCGTTGCCTTTCATAACCGTATTTCCAAGGGAAACCTGGCCATCTCCCGCAACCACAACCTGGTTGTTACGGCGCACGGATACAATCGTGGTCATGTGTGATTCCTTGTAGTGGCTCGCATCTGCAAGCAATAAATTAACTTACCCAGTATGTAGGGGGCACGATGGCAAAATTCAAGGTAATCGGGCAGGAATCGCTAAATGAGCGTCGGCGATGAGAAGTAAAAGCACTGCGAACGCCCCGAATGGCGTTCGCTGAGATTAGCGCTGAAGGGTGTTTAGCGCCATAACCAAATTTGGCAGGTGGTGATCCCCAATTTACGAATTTGGTGACGGTCACGCTCTGCCGCACGCTTTTTATCGTAGGGGCCGAGCACGACACGATGCCACAAGCCATTACTGCCTTGGGTGGCTTTAATCATGGCCTCCTGGCCCATCAAAGCTAATTGCGCACGCATGCGTTCTGCCTGTTCTTGCGTTCTGAAAGAACCACACTGCATTTGATACTGTTTACCATCATCAGTGGGCTCCGGAACGTCCACCTCAACACTGTGATTTTCCAGTGTATCAATGAATTCCCATTGCTCTTCAGGCATATCCGGCAGTGGCGTCTGCTGCTCAGGCGCAGATTTTTGCTGCAAAGGTTGGTTATCTGGATCGTCGCTGGCGCCGTTGATTTGCCACAAAAAGTAGCCAAAACCTATGACTGCAATCAACACCAATATGATTGCTATCCAAGGTAGGGGTTGGGTCTCCGGCTCGACCTTTTTAGCCGGAGCTTTGCTTCGTTTTACGTAGTCTTTCGGGGCCATATTATTGTTATCGTTCCAACAGCAGTGAGTTAACGAAATTAGCGCAGAACAAGGATTGTAACGCTAACTAGCGGGAAAGTTCATCCTTTGTTAGCGGGGAAACGAATAATTTCAGTCGTTATTTAACATAGTGATTGTCAGGAATTTTTACATACAAGTGTGAATGTTAGGGTGCTTTTGGAATAAAAAATTTATAACTGCATGATTAATAGCGATTTTATATTTTAGGCATGAAACCTGCTCAACGTATTGTGAATCAACGGAGGATAACAATGAAAAAATTAATCTCGGTCACTGCATTAGGCTTATCAATGTCGATGGGCGCAGCACACGCAGGTTTAGTTACACACACATTCGACGACGGTAGCGACTTGTCGGCGTTTAGTCCCGATCGAAGCGCACCTGCCGGCTTTGAAATCGTGAACAATGAATTGGTTATGTCGATTGACGGTGACGCACAACCGTCTGAGGCATTTCGTCAGACTCAAGGGATGGGCTTTGGCTTGGACGCCGCCAATTACGTTGCTATCGATATGTATATCGATGGTGACTGGAGTGATGAACAACGCTACGCAGGCTTATGGGGTGTTGGGAGAGACGATTTAGATCAAATTTCTGCCTATCCGATATTAGAATATCAGTTGGGCTCTATGGGTGGCGATATTCATATTTGGGATAATGCCTGGGTTGATACCAGCGCATTGTTTACCCTTAACGCATTCAACACCTTTGCGATGCAAGTTGTCGGCGGCGGTATCGATTACTTCCTCAATGGTAACTTGGTGTACTCAGAGCGAACGTCCGGTACCACGTCGTTTTCAAAGTTAATTCTGAATGCTAAAAACGAAGGAACTGACTTTGCCGTGCGCTACGATAACCTGGTATATGGCACTGTGTCTGAGCCGGGAATTTGGGCATTACTGCTGGTTGCTGCGCCTATGTTGTGGCGCCGCAAGCGCTAAGCTTACAAGTGTAAAAAAGCCGCTAACGCGGCTTTTTTTATGCCATCGCAAATGTAGCGGCGGCTTTTGCGTGAATCTCAGTGGTGTCAAATAGCGGAACTTCGGTATGATCCTGATTAATCAATAATCCGATTTCTGTGCAGCCCAGAACAATAGCCTGAGCGCCGCGTTGGGCTAGATCGCTGATGATCTGCAAAAAACGTAAACGTGATGAAAGTTGAATTTGTCCTACACAGAGTTCCTGATAAATCACCTGATGAATATCGCGACGCTGATTTTGGTTTGGAATCACCACGTCAATACCGTGCTGCAGACGCAAACGGTCAGCATAAAAATCGTCTTCCATGGTGAATCGCGTTCCTAACAATCCAACCGATGTAATCCCCTTATTACTGAGTTGTTCGGCAGTACAATCTGCAATGTGTAGTAACGGAATATCAATGCTTTCAGTTATGTCTTGAGCAACTTTGTGCATGGTGTTTGTACATATCACGATGGCGTCCGCACCCGCGTTTTCAAGATTTACAGCAGTGCGGCTAAGTTGCCGCGAAATACTTTGCCAATCGTTATTGTGTTGTAGTGCGGCAATGGGGGCAAAATCAACACTGTGCATGATAATATCAGCAGAGTGTAAGCCGCCCTTTTTTAGCGCCACTTGTTGGTTGATAATCTGATAATAACTGATGCTGGATTCCCAACTCATTCCTGCAATCAGGCCCAAGGTTTTCATCGCTAATACTCCGGGTTATTTGTTCGGCGTCTTTGACACCGACGGGTGCGCTACCACTTCATATTGCTTGGGTAAAGCAGGGCGATGGCGTTTAATTTCGGCAAATATCCGCGATGGGTTGATTCCCCACCGCCGGCGTAAAGCATGGCGCGTACCATCATTAGTGACGATGTAATAATCTGCGGGTCCAGAGCGTTTGGCTAAACGTTCTTTAAGTAACATATCTATGTTGTCGAGTAGGATCTGACAGGGGGCCTCGGAGCCATCAATATTGATCGACTCTGCGGTTACTGTAACGGTAACCGAATGAGGATAGGTCAGAGGCCAACGTAACCAAGTACAGGCGCTGAATATAATGACGCCCAAGGTTAGTCCGATACCTGAAATCCACACCCATTGGTGTACCTGAGAGTGAGTAAAAGCAACGACGGTCAGGAGTAAAACAAGGAACAACAAGGTAAGGCCAATGAGCTGAAAGATTGCTCTGGTTCGCGGTTTTCGCTTTATTTGGTACATGTTTCTCCTTACTACATACCCAAAATTGCCATCTTGAGACTAGGCCAGTGAATCTCAAAGCACAAAGCGGCGGACTATATAACCCAGCCAACTGGCGTTTATGCATAAAATTCAACGCGTTAAGCTTCTTAGAAACGTCTTAATAAGCTGTTCACTCGCTTACAGTAACCTTGATCTCCAAGCGAAAGCAATATTTAGCCAGCGTCGAAATTCGGTGATGACACGCCGGCGCACAAGCTGATAAAGATCAGCTAAAGTCCTGAGGATCAACATCAACGGACCAGCGAACCCGGTTGGCCAGCGGTAATCCTTCGATTGATGGCATAGTCTGGTATAACAGGCGTTGCAGTTGGCTGCGCTGCTCAGATTGGACGAGCAGCTGCATGCGATATCGCCCCTGGCGTTTTTCCAACACCGCGGGGATGGGCCCGGCGATATGTAACTCAGCGGCGGTAAACAAAGCCGCCACTGATTGTAAAAAAGCATAGGCTTGTCCCTGGTTGTGGGCTTCACAACGAAACAAAGCCTGAGCACTAAACGGCGGCAATCCCGCGGCCTGCCGCTCTTCTAATGCTAGCCGGGCAAAATGTGCGTATCCGTTAAGTAGCAAGTCCTGGAGCAGCGGATGACTTGGCTGATGAGTTTGTAACCAGGTTTCACCCGGGTGTTCCGCGCGGCCCGCTCGTCCTGAAACCTGTACAACAAGCTGCGAGAGTTTTTCCGCTGCGCGAAAATCCATGCTGAACAATGCGCCATCCACATCGACGATAACCACCAGTGTGACACGTGGGAAATGATGGCCTTTGGCGAGGATCTGAGTACCCACCAGTATCTGACATTTGCCTTGGTTAATATCATCCAGGGTTTGATGCAGGCGGCTTTTACTGCGCATGTTGTCCGAATCAATACGCTGCACTTTGTAATTTGGGAATAACTCACTCAGACCAGACTCTAATTGTTCAGTGCCTAATCCTGCGCTGATCAGCTCCCCGTGCCCACAATGCTCACACTGGTTGGGGATAAAAGCTTGATCGCCGCAATGATGACAATGTAAGCGTTGGGAGAATTTGTGCACGGTGTAGGGCCTGTCACAGCGCTGGCACTGACTGACATGACCGCAATGATGGCATTGCAAAGCAGGTGCATAGCCTCGTCTGTTGAGGAACACCATCACTTGATTACCCTGGCCCAGATGGATTTTCATGCGTTCCAGCATGCCCTCACTGATTCCAAACTGCATGGGTTGGTCTTTGATATCCTGCAGGTGTTGGGTGGCCAGACTGGCATTTCCCGCCCGTTGAGATAACAGCAAATGGCGGTAGCGGCCACTCAGTGCCAAACGTAAACTTTCCAGCGAGGGCGTTGCGCTGCCTAAACACAAGGGAATACCCAGGTGGCGGGCACGTACAGCGGCCAGATCCCGCGCGTGGTAGCGAAAGCCCTCTTGTTGTTTAAATGAGCCATCATGCTCTTCGTCCACGATGATCATGCCCAGCTGCTTAAAGGGAGTGAAGATAGCTGATCGCGTACCTATGACTAAGGCTACATCGCCGTCTTTGCAACGCCGCCATACTGATAAACGTTCGTTATCACTCATACCTGAGTGTAACATTTCAACCGGTACATTAAAGCGACGGGCGAAGCGGCTTACCGTCTGTGGTGTCAGGCCAATTTCTGGCACTAAAACCAAGATTTGTTGGCCGTTTTTCAACAGTGGTTCAATGCTTTGTAAATAAACCTCAGTTTTACCGCTGCCGGTAATGCCTTCGAGTAATACCGGCTGAAATTGACCAGCAGCATGCTGTAATGCCGTGATGGCCAAAGATTGTTCCACATTGGGCTTCGGAGGCGGGCTAACCTTGAGCTGCTGGTGCCAATTTTCCGGTCTTGGCGCCAAGTCTTCGATTTCCTCGATAACCTGATGGTTTAACAGTCCCTTGATACTGGAAGGATTGAATAATTGATTAACTTCACTTTTTAATCTTCGGCCGCTGCTCAATAACTCCAACAGGGCTTTTTGTTTTGGCGCACGGTTTAGCACTTGCCAATCGAACGCACCTAATTGATCGGTGACTTGCAGGTAGCTAATCGGTGGCGCTTCAGCACGATGACCTTCGCGCAATTTCGCGGGTAAAGCAGCATGCAGCACATCGCCGATGGGATGTTGATAATACTGGCTGGCCCAACGCAATAGCGTGAACAGGTCATCTTCAAGTACAGGATGTTGGTCGATCAGCGCATCAATAGGCTTAAGTTTGTCGGCAGGCACGTCACTGGTTTGCTTAACGCTTAGCACGATCGCGACCAGTTTACGCCGGCCAAAGGTTACCCAAACCCGGCACCCTGGTGCTGGGGCGGGAGATTCATACAAATAATCAAACGTGCGTCGCATCGGGACAGGAACTGCGACTTCAAGGATAAGTGACACCAAACTTCCGAAACAACCAAGACAATGGCCCTACTATAAATCATGGCGAGGCCAAGATCATGACTGTATTACTGTTCTGCCTTGTTTCGCTAAATTGCTTGATCTCTGTGCAGCGCTGGCATAGAATTCGCGCCCTGATTTTGTGGTCAGCCACGGCTGACTGTGTATGTAATAACGTATGGTGTTCAGCTTCGGGCTGGATAGCGATACGGGCCAAAAGTAGAGGCTATCCCATGAAACAAGGTATTCACCCAGAGTACAATGAAATCACTGCAACTTGCTCTTGCGGTAACGTATTGAAGATTCGTTCAACCCTGAAGAAAGACCTGAACCTGGACGTATGTTCAGAGTGTCACCCTTTCTACACAGGCAAGCAGCGTAACGTTGATACAGGTGGTCGTGTTGATCGCTTCAAGAAGCGTTTCGGTGTATTGGGCAAAAAATAAGCAGCCGCTTATTGTTGCAAAAAGGCGCAAATTACTGCGCCTTTTTTTGTGCCTGATGTTGGTCCAATCCCGCCAGTTTACGCGGCACGAATTCTTTGGCGGTTTGGTAGCCGGTATGAAACAAATGCAACTTAGCCTCAGGACTAAGATTAAAGTCTACCGCTGACACGTGGCCGGTATTGACCACCACGGTGTTGTGCCAATATTGGGCGTTAACATACTCGCGGGAGATGGCGTTCATAAAGGTGCGGATTAACAGCTCGACATAATATTTCAAAGGGATAAGAGGAGCTCGTCGAGGGCCCCGAACCGGCGCCTCATCACTTTTTAGCCGAAAGCAAACCCCTGGCGTGCCATCGCCGTTCCAGTCTTCGAACAGCGCATCCTCAGCTAAAATTGCGCCATCAGTAACCGGGCAATCGTTAAAGCGTTTAAAGCTAAAAATGAGTGGAATCGACATGGAGTAGCGAATCGCTCTCGATACTGGCATATCGGGGCTTTGGGTTCGATTGAAGATGATCGGTTTTCCACTGTGTAAATCGGTCGCCAGGATATGCAAATTCGCTTCGAGTTGGGCAAATGTGATGCCATCGAGCTGCCGGTCCATCCACTGTTCAAAGTGATCTCCTGAGGCCAGACCGCCTTCGAATAAAAGACGTGTAATTGAAAACTCCCGAAACTGACGAAAGTCGGTATCCAGCGCCAGTTGTTTGATATCGGCAAGCGGCATGCCGGCACAATACAAGGAAGATACGATAGATCCGCCTGAGACCCCTACAATGGCAGGGAATTGGTATTCCATTTCTAATAACGCCTGCAAAATGCCGATATGCGCGGATAGGCGGGTACCGCCCCCCGAAAAAATTGGCACGATATTAGTGGTCTGAATAAGTCATTCTGAACTCAATTTCACTGACGCTAAGTATGGACCTTGGCTGGATTTTCGCGAATCTCTGACGGGCTGAACCGGGTGAAATGCCGATTAACTGGTCAGATCAGTAATAGCGAGTATTAGTGGATTTTATGAGCAAATATCGTCACTGCTCTGATAAGTTGAGGTAACAGGCCGTGCTAGACTCGCGCCGAAAATAATAAATACACCCTACATCAACACTGAGGCGCTTATGTCAGACTTTAAACAACGAGCATTGGATTATCACGCCAAACCCACTCCCGGTAAAATCAGTGTGGAACTGACCAAGCCGGCAGAAACGGTTAAAGATCTGGCGCTTGCATACTCACCTGGCGTGGCCGAGCCCGTGCGTGAAATCGCAGCTGACCCGGATGCGGCCTATAAATACACAGCCAAAGGCAATATGGTTGCAGTGATATCTAATGGTACCGCGATTTTGGGTCTGGGCAACCTTGGCGCGTTGGCGTCAAAGCCTGTGATGGAAGGCAAGGCGTTATTGTTCAAACGCTTTGCCGGACTGGATGCGATTGACATTGAAGTTAAACATCGCACTCCGGAAGAATTTATCAATACCGTAGAAAGCATTGCTGATACGTTTGGCGGAATCAATCTAGAGGACATTAAGGCTCCGGAATGTTTTGAAATTGAACAGGAATTGATTAAGCGCTGCAATGTGCCGGTATTTCACGATGACCAACATGGCACTGCCATTGTTACTGCGGCGGGCATGTTAAATGCGCTGGAAATACAGGGTAAACAGCTCGAGGACGCCACAATCGTATGTATGGGGGCAGGGGCGGCAGCGGTAGCCTGTATGGAGTTGCTGATTACCTGTGGCGCGCAGCGGGAACGCATTTACATGCTTGATCGCCAAGGGGTAATTCATACGCGTCGTGAGGGCTTAACCGAACATAAAAAACTGTTTGCCAATAATACAGATAAGCGCACTCTTGAAGAGGTGATGGACGGTGCCGATGTCTTTGTCGGTGTGTCAGGACCCGACGTATTGCCACCTTCGGCGCTTAAGCTAATGGCCGAAAACCCTATTGTGTTTGCCTGCTCCAATCCTGATCCGGAAATCAAACCTGAGTTGGCACATCAGGTGCGTGATGATCTGATAATGGCTACCGGCCGTTCAGATTATCCAAATCAGGTGAATAACGTGCTGTGCTTCCCGTTTATTTTTCGTGGAGCGTTAGATGTACGGGCAACCGCGATTAATGCACAGATGAAGGTTGCTGCGGTCGAGGCGATTCGTCATATTGCGAAACAACCCGTCCCTGACGAGGTATTGGTGGCCAGTGATAGTGATGCGCTGACGTTTGGCAGAGAATACATTATCCCTAAGCCGATGGATCCCCGCTTAAGAACGCAGGTGTCCAGAGCGGTTGCACAAGCTGCGATTGACAGCGGAGTAGCGGGTCTGGAGAGCCTGCCCAAAGGATATATGCAGTGAATGAAATAAACCGTGGTTTTGCGCTTAAATTCAATCAGGATGTGTCGTTGCCGTTTAGTCAGCGACTCGAATTGATTGATAAGCCTGTTGTGCCACTGAAACGTGGAGAGGTCAGGGTTAAGATGCTCGCTTCTCCGGTTAACCCTTCAGACTTGGTTTATTTGCGTGGTCAATATGGCGTGCCACCGGCGGATAACGCTTTCGCCGGTTTTGAAGGTATGGGCATAGTGACTGAGGCCAATGCCGGTTTTTATGGCCGTTGGTTGGTGGGCAAACGTGTGGCCGTTGCGGCGACGCCCGGCAAAGACGGTTTGTGGGCGCAATCCGCGGTGACACTGGCAAATTATTGTTTACCGGTGCGCAAAGATATCAGTGATGTGCAGGCCTCTACCCTGATCGTTAATCCTTGTACTGTGGTGTGTTTGCTGGAACGCGTAAAGCAACTGGGCAGTCGAGCGGTGGTGATTAACGCTGCCGCAAGCCAGGTTGGTAAAGGACTGATTAGATTGGCTAAGAAAGAGGGTATTAAAACCATTTGTACCGTACGCAGTAAAGGGAATCTGGCCAAATTAGACGCCCTCGGTGCAGATTATGTGTTGTTAACCGGCGCTGCTGACTTTACCGACAAATTGCACTCAGCAGCCAAAGCGTGTGGCGCCAGAGTGTTGCTGGATGCGGTTGCCGATGAAGACACGCCGCGGGTATTGCGCTACATGCCATCAGGCAGTACCGCGGTTGTTTATGGCAGGCTACAGGAAACCCATGATCCTCTTGGTGGACGATTCAGCGTCGCTGATGTGATTTTCCGCAACATGCGAATTGAAGGTTTTTGGTTAGCCGATTTTATGAAAAGGGCCAACCCTTGGCAGATTCTGCGGGTGAGTCGCAAAGTGCAGAAATTGTTTGCCCAAGGTACGTTTGAAACCGACGTCCGCGGCACCTATGGCTTCAATGACTTTGTGCCTGCATTAGAGCACTACGCAGAACACAAAAGCGATGGCAAAGTGATTCTTACGCCTGATGCTTAATTGCTGTAGGGGGCAATGATCGGAAAGTCCGGCTTGGCCCCCCACTCACTCCAGGAACCGTCGTAGACACTCACATTGTGGTAACCAGCGAGTGTTGCAGCCAGCGCACCGATACAGGCGGTAATGCCTGAACCACAACTAAAAATTAATCGCTCTTGGGTGTGTAACCCATAACATTGAAACAGTTCATAAAGATATTGTTTGGACTGTAACAGGCCATCGTTAAGCAATTGTTGGTAGGGGATATTGATTGAGCCTGGTATATGGCCTTGACGCATTCCAGGTCTGGGCTCCGGCGCATGTCCGAGAAAACGATCCCTTGCTCGCACATCAATGATTTTCGGTAAGCGCTTGTTTACAGCTGCTTCAATGGTACCGGATCCAACAAAATAGCCCGGCTGATCCCGAAGTTCGGTAATCGCCCCGGGGCGTGGTCGTTGGTGACCTGCTAACTCAAACCCCGCCGCCCGCCAAGCGGGTAGTCCGCCGTCGAGCACGTAGACCTGATGAAAACCCACGCTGCGTAACATCCACCACACACGGGGAGCAGAGAAGATTCCTTGGTCGTCATAAACCACCACGGACTGTTGAGGATTGAGCCCCAGCTTTGCAGCTTGGCGGGTAAATTGATCCAACGGTGGCATTGTGTTTGGAATTTCACTTGCGCTATCGCTAAAGTCATGTTGAAAATCGAAATAGTGTGCACCGGGAATCGCGGATCTATTCCCTTGATCATCGGCTTGCTTGCTACTGGCATCAATCACCATAATGTCAGGTGCATACAGAGATTGCTGTAGCTGAGCGACCGAGATAAGTGGAGATTTAAACATAAGCCTATGATTTGATGGATTTTAATTCTGATAGTAGCGGGTTATGGTGAAGTTGCAACGATACATACAAAAAAGGGAAACTTATGAAGCGCTGGATAACAATGGTAACCGCTTTGATCGCTTGTGCGGTTCAAGCCACATCACTTGAAAATTTAACCTGGCAGCAAGCTCAACAGCGACTAAGTGAAGGGTCAATAACATCACAACAGCTGGTAACTTACTATGTGCAGCGAATTCAATCAGTTGATGCCCAACCAAATGGGGTAAACGCCGTTTCACAGCTAAATCCGAATGCATTGAACGAGGCCATTGCGTTGGATAAAGCCCGCGCCGCAGGACAGGTGCGCGGCCCCTTGCATGGGTTACCTGTATTGGTGAAAGACAATATTGATATTGCTGGTGGAATGACCAACAGTGCAGGCTCTGTCGCATTAGCACAAAACTTTCCCGCTGATGATGCGTTTGTTATCCGTCAGCTACGGGAAGCAGGGGCGATAATATTAGGCAAAACCAACCTGAGCGAATGGGCAAACTTTCGTTCTACTCGCAGCAGCAGTGGTTGGAGCAGCTTGTTCGGGCAAACCCGTAATCCCCATGATTTAACCCGCAGTCCCTGTGGCTCCAGTTCAGGCTCTGGAGCTGCCATTGCCGCCGACTTTAGTTTGCTGGCAATCGGCACTGAAACCGACGGCTCAGTGACCTGTCCGGCATCGGTGAATGGCATTGTTGGTTTTAAGCCAACGCTGGGACTGGTCAGTCGTGACGGCATTATTCCGATCGCACACAGCCAGGATACCGCAGGTCCGATGGCTCGCAGCGTTGCTGGTGTTGTTGCCTTGTTGCAAGCCATGGTGGCTGTGGACAATAAAGATCCACAAGCGGTTCAGGGACAAACCGATTACCTGCAACATTTAAAGCTCGATGGCTTAAAAGGAAAACGCATCGGTGTGGTTCGTCAACTCACCGGGTATCACGAGCAGCTGGATGATGTCTTCGATGCCCAGCTAGCCATTTTGCGCCAGCAAGGGGCAATCATTGTTGATAATGTTGAACTCGCCAATTATGCCCAATGGAATCCGCTGGAGTACCAGATTCTGGTACAGGAATTCAGTGTTGATTTACCCGCGTATCTCGCTACCACGGGTGAGGGGGTGCCAAAAACGTTGCAAGCGATTGTAGAATACAACCAAGCCAACGCCGGCACTGCCATGCCGTATTTTGGCCAGGAAATTTTGCAAGCGGCATTGCAACCGCCGATGAGTCACGAGGATTATCTTGAGCAATTAAGCGAGCTTAAAAAGCTGGCAACTGAGCAAGGTATAGACGCTGCAATGCAGGCACATCAACTAGATGTTTTGATCGCGCCATCAAATCAACCAGCGTGGAAAATAGACTGGGTCAATGGTGATAACTACAAAGGGGCAGCCAGTTCTCCCGCTGCCATTGCAGGTTATCCCCATATCAGTGTACCCATGGGGTTTGTGCAGGATTTGCCGGTTGGCTTGTCATTTTTTGCCGGCAAGTTGCAAGAAGGTGTGCTGATCGAAGCTGCTTATGCGTATGAGCAAGCGACTCAGGCGCGCAGGGCGCCTAATCTTCGTCAATAAGCTTTTCTTCGTCAATCTCGATGCCCATTGAGGTCATTATGTCTCTGACCTCACTGGGGATTCGATGCGGGTTATCTTTGCGTAGATCATCATCATCCGGTAGGGGCTGACCTGTGAAGGCATGCAAAAACGCTTCACAAAGTAATTCTGAATTAGTCGCATGACGCAGATTGTTTACCTGCCGGCGCGTGCGCTCGTCAGTCAACACCTTTAAGACTTTCAGCGGTATTGAAACTGTGACCTTTTTTACTTGCTCGGCTTTTTTGCCGTGCTCCGCATAAGGGTGAATGTACTCGCCGTTCCATTTTGCCATCTGGGTATTCTCATTGATTGTTATTTTGGCAGTCATTGACTACTGATCTAAGAGTGAAATTCTACTGTGAAGTTTGTTTTCGTCAACTTTAGACGGCTAAACATCTTGACGGCCTGTAAACATTCATTTAATTTGGACGTCTAAACGTCTATATGGTTTGTTTTTTATGACGAAGCTTTCTCCTAAAACTCTGGCGGTCAGAAGTGGTATTGAAACGGACCCCACTCATAATGCCGTGGTGCCACCGATTTATTTAAGCAGTAACTTTGCCTTCGCTGATTTTACTCAGGCGCCACAATTTGATTACGCCCGGGGTGGTAATCCTAATACCCGCTTGCTCGAGCAAACCCTGAACGATCTAGAAGGGGGGCAGGGCGCCATTGTGACCAATTGCGGACTGGCGGCGATCACCTTGTTAATGCAGCTGCTGAATCCGGGAGATAGTTTACTCGTACCCCATGATGCCTATGGTGGTAGCTTACGTTTGTTTAAGGCGTTGGCGGCTAAAGGCCAATTTGAACTGAAAATTGTAGACCAGACCAATGCTGACGCTCTCAATGACGCGCTGCAGCAAAATCCGGCGATGGTGTGGTTAGAAACCCCTTCTAATCCGTTGCTACGCATTGTGGATATTAAGGCAATCAGTGAAGCGGCGCACCAGAGGGGCGCGAAAGTCGTGGTAGATAACACATTTTTATCACCGATTTTGCAGCAACCCTTGGCTTTAGGAGCAGACTTTGTATTGCACAGTTCTACTAAGTACCTCAATGGTCACAGTGACGCGCTAGGCGGTGTGGTGGTGTGTGCTGACGCGAGTGATGCTGAGGATCTGCAATGGTGGGCAAATTGTTTGGGACTCACTGATTGTTCCGGGTTAAACAATTATCTGATTTTACGTGGTATACGCACTCTGGGGCCACGTATCAGACAGCATCAGGAAAATGCGCAGGCACTGGTGGACTTGCTCTGCGAGCACCCAGCAGTGGCCCAGGTCTATTATCCCGGCTTAGCGCAACATCCCGGCTTTGATATTGCTCAGCGTCAGCAACAAGGGCCCGGTGGCATGATAAGTTTTGAGCTGAAAGGCGGTCAGGAGCAGGTAGCGCGGTTATTGTCATCGTTAACCTTGTTCAGTGTGGCGGAGTCATTAGGCGGCACGGAGAGTTTAATTTGTTATCCAGCGACCATGACTCACAGATCAATGGATCACGAAGCGCAACGCTTGGCGGGGATAAAACCGGGCTTATTGCGCCTATCGGTGGGAATTGAAGAGGCCAGTGACTTGGTCAATGATTTTAAACGCGCTTTGGATGCGCTGCAGGAGAGTCTGTAAATGGTGTCATACGCACAGGGAATCGATGCCCTTAATCAATCGGTGGCAGCGTTACGTAACATCAATGTCAGTTTCGAGTTCTTTCCGCCGGGCACGCCAAATATGGAAAACACCTTGTGGAAGTCGGTGGAGCGATTAGCGCCGCTAAAGCCTAAATTTATGTCGGTGACCTATGGTGCTAATAGTGGAGAACGGGACCGAACTCACGATATTGTCAAGCGCATTCATAACGAAACCGGGGTGATTACGGCTCCCCATCTTACCTGTGTTGACGCCAGTCGCGACGAGCTCAGGGCCATTGCTAAAGATTATTGGGACAATGGTATTCGTCGTATCGTGGCCTTAAGGGGCGACTTACCCGCAGGGATGGAAAAGCCCGATATGTACGCCAGCGATTTAGTTGCACTATTAAAAGATGTCGCTGATTTTGACGTAACGGTAGCGGCCTATCCCGAAGTACATCCGGAAGCACCGAATAGTCAGTTTGACTTACTCAACTTACGTAAGAAAGCGGAAGCAGGTGCCACTACTGCGATTACCCAGTTCTTTTTCGATGCGGAGGTTTTTTTACGTTTTCGTGATCGGGCTGCAGCAGCTGGGATCGATCTGGATATCATTCCTGGCATCTTACCTGTAACCAATTACAAAACCCTGGTGAAGTTTGCCGGTATGACCAATGTTCATGTGCCGGACTGGTTGCATAAACAATTCTCTGGTTTGGAAGAGGATGATCAGGCAACCCGAAATTTACTGGGTGCCAACATTGCGATGGATATGGTCAAGGTATTGGCCAAAGAAGGCGTACGCGACTTTCATTTTTATACCCTCAACCGCAGTGAATTAAGCTACGCGATCTGTCATATGTTAGGTGTGAGGGCCGGCTGATTGTCGTTGAGGTCAAAATCCCTGTATATTCATCAACATTGTTAGCCGACCAACGACAGTAATGTGGAACAGTTGAATCGTTTAGAAAAGTATCGGACAGAGGGTATCGCGTTTTTTCAGGCGCTCGGACGACGCTGTGCGCAGGATAGGATCACGGTATCAGCTGGCAATCTGGCCTATGTCAGCTTATTGTCTCTGGTGCCATTTATCATGGTGATCTTCACTATTTTACAAGCTTTTCCGGCTTTTTCAGAAGGCAAAGCCTCGCTGGAGAGCTTTATTTTTGAGAACTTTGTCCCTCACGCCGGTGGCGTAGTCCAAGAGTATGTCAGTGAGTTTGTCGGCAACGCCAAACAAATGGGTACTGTCGGTATCCTGTTTTTGGTGCTTGTGGCACTGATGCTGATTTCAAACATAGATAAAACCCTGAATCATATTTGGCAAACGCGCTCAGAGCGCCGGTTAATCTTTACCTTTGCCATTTACTGGATGGTGTTAACTCTTGGGCCTCTTTTAATAGGCAGCGGGCTGGCAGCAAGTTCTTATCTGCTCGCTTTGGCTGAATTTGCCGAAGGGTACACGCCCGGTATCACCACGGTACTGCTGAAAGCCATTCCCTTTATGACGTCACTGGGGGCCTTTATTATCTTATATATGGTGGTGCCGAATAAACGTGTCCGGGCTAAACATGCCGTGGGTGGTGCCTTGGTAGCCGCAGTGTTATTTGAGTTGTCAAAAAACGGCTTTGCTATGTACGTGTCCAGTTTCCCTTCCTATCAGGTTATCTACGGCGCACTGGCGACCATTCCTATACTGTTTGTCTGGATTTACCTGAGTTGGATTATTGTGCTGTTTGGCGCTGAGGTTACCGTTCAATTGGAATATTTCGCTGAACGTGGCGATCCGAAGGCGGCTGAGAATGACGAATTGGAAGACGTCATGACGGAAAAGAACGATTAATACAGGTAAAGAGCATGGACATTGATTTAGCACTAGTGGTGTATCATCTATACCAGCTTGGCATCGCATTTGTTTTAGCGTTACCGATTGCGCTCAATCGTGAAAATCGCGCCAGCGGCGCTGGATTGCGAACCTTTCCGTTAGTTGCCATTTCTGCATGTGCCTTTATGTTGGTGGGCCGAGATGTATTTAGCGAAGGTGACGCTGAGGCCAGAGTGATGTACGGCATTATTACCGGTATTGGCTTTATTGGCGGTGGTGCCATTATTAAACAAAGCAAAGAGGTGGCTGGGACTGCCACCGCTGCAGGTATCTGGTTAACCGGCGCAATTGGCATTTCGGTGGCCTACGCCCGCTATGAAATTAGTTTGGTGTTGTCGTTATTGGGATTTGCCATTTTCCAATTCGCGGGGCCGGTCAAAGCTAAAGTAAAAAATAACACGCCGGACGATTAATCCGGCGCACAGATTTACTCAGCCTGCATATCTGCTATGAAACGGTCTGAGGCTTCAATGGCACTGTTCATATCACCAATAAGTTGCTCAACATCATTGCGTATGTTGCCCAGTTCACCTTGCAAAGCGCCAATCGCCGATGCATTGAGATTGTGCTTCAGATACAGCACATTGTCTTGTAGTGCGTCTAACACCGGCTGCATTTTACTTTCCGCGACCCGCATTGAATTAAGTAAGCTCTGGTATTTACGCTGGGTCAGATCGAGCTGGCGTTGACTCTCGCGGCGTAGCTTACTGTTTGAGTACTCATCCAGTTCGTCTTGCCACTCATCAAATAGCGCTTCGGCAACGGATTCAACACTGTCAATCCGTGCTGTGACTCTCTCTGCAGCAGCGAGGCTAGACTCGTATTCATCATTGAGCTGTTGATAGACAGATTGCAGTTCCCCACCGTCGAAATTGATCAGCGCAGAAAATTGCTCTAGCGCTGAGCGAAATTCTTGTTGGGCATCTTGCTGAGCATCTTTGGCATCTTCAACCCGGTCAACCAGGATATCACGTTTCTCAATGCCGAATTTTTCCATGGTTGCGTAGTAAGCTGACTGGCAGCCTGTTAGCGCCAACATCGCGCAAAGTGAAAGCATGCGTAACATGATTATCTACTCCGGAATTTTGCGGCGTCTACAATCGCCCATATATGGAATATCACACCAGGTATCCACATAAAGATAAGGATGACCGTGGCGGCCAGTGAGTAACAAATGTAGGTAAGCAGGAAAAACATGATTGCAGCAAAAATACGCCCCTGCACCAGTTGTCCTAACCCAACAATAAAAATATTACAAATATCGGCAAGTACTTTACCGCCGGAGCCTTGTCCTGACATGGTTAATTCCTGTGTAGTTGTTATCAGTGATAACGTTACTGCAATCCCAAAAGATGCACAATGTTAAAAAACTGTCTGTGTTAGAGTGTGCTGGCATGCAAAGGAGTCAAAGATGATAGGACTTATTCAACGGGTCAAGCAAGCCAACGTGAGTATCGGCGGTGAAACGGTGGGCGAAATAGAGCAAGGTATTATGTTGCTGTTAGGTGTCGAAAAGCATGATACTGAGGCCAGTGCTGCGCGCTTGTGTCAAAGGGTGTTGAATTACCGCATCTTCAATGATGAGCAGGGGAAAATGAATCTGAACCTACAGCAGATTGGCGGTGAACTTATGGTGGTCTCGCAATTTACGCTGGTTGCAGATACGTCAAAAGGTAATCGGCCCGGCTTTTCCCGGGGCGCAACGCCGGAACAAGGCCGGGTCTTGTATCATTTTTTTGTTGATCAAGCCCGTAACGCAGGCATTGAAGTTGCTACCGGTCGCTTCGGTGCCGATATGCAAGTCAGCTTAGTCAACGATGGCCCCGTGACGTTTCAGCTCAGTACCTGAAAAACGTTTAAATCCAGCTGATGTGCCTTGGCAAAGTCGCATAACCCACTCTGGTAGGTTAAACGTGGCAGAGCACATTCACTGACGCTAATCACTTTATTGCGATAACCAGGCACCGCAAATAGTCTCGGCTCGGTGCCAAATAGTCGCTGAAGCTGATCTAACAAGTATTCTGTTTGCAAAGGGTGAGCAGGTAGCCAGTTGAGCGTCAGGACTCCATTGTCATTCAACGCGTCTTTGCAGGCTTGAAGAAAACCAGACTCGGTGATGTGTTGATGACTGCCCTGATGATCGAAAAGGTCAACAATCAACCAGTCGGTGAGTTCAGGTCGTTGTAAGTAACGTTGGGCGTCGGTATGTATCACTGTGCCCGGATTTGGTGGCGCAAAATAGGACTCAAAACACTCAATGATGGTGTCATTCAGTTCAATGCTAAGTAACGCATAGGCTTGTGCATTGAAATAACGTTGCAGAGCGCCACCACCGAGACCCAGTTCCGTGATGTGACGAATGTCAGGCCGCAAGTACAGGGTTAGCAACACTGGGTGCAGATAAGGCAACAGCGGCTTGCTGGGTTGCGACAGGTCCATAATGGTTTGGACTATGTCACCGATTTGTAGCCAACGGTAGTGTTGGTTTTGGAAAACACACAGCTTTACACCGGCACTGTCCTGATGCATGAATTGAATAGCGCCATCATGTAAAGCTTGTGTTAACGTAAACGTCATTGTTATAAAACTTCATTCAATCTCAGCACACCATCTTATGACGGACCAGGGTCAACTATATGTTTAAAGTTGTTACACCACAAACGGAACAAGAGTTTGAAGACTATTATACCTTTCGCTGGGCACTGTTACGCAAGCCCTGGAATTACCCAATGGGTTCGGAAAAAGATGAATATGAGCAAGTTAGTCATCACCGGATGATTGTTGATAGTCAGAATCAGGTGGTGGCCGTGGGACGCTTGCATTTTAACACCTCTGAAGAAGCCCAGATGCGCCATATCGCGGTGTCCAACGACAGGCAGGGAAAAGGCTTGGGCAAGATGGTGGTTTCGGCACTGGAGAGTGTGGCCAGAGCAGAGGGGGTAGAGCGGATCGTGACCAATAGCCGTGATACCTCAATTGCCTTTTTTGAAGCCTGCGGGTATGAAGGCGTTGCTGAAATCTCTGCGGATGTTGGCGGCGTAAAACGTCTGCAAATGATAAAACATCTGACAGAATTAAATGCCATTATGCTGCACCCTAAATGGTGTGCCGCGCTACAAAAGATATGGCACGAAGGCATTCCAATCAGTGAGCAAATGGGGATTAAGTTGTTCCAGTTTAGCGGACGAACACTGGAAACCCGAGCGCCGTTGGGTAAAAATATTAACCCGCATCAAACCATGTTTGCCGGAAGCATTTATTCTCAGGCAGTATTGACTGGGTGGGGCATGATTTACCTTATGATGCGAGAACGAGAGTTAAGTGGCAGTATCGTATTAGCCGAAGGAAATATTAAATACGCGCGTCCGATAAAGCACCAACCACGCGCCTTATGTAATATCGAAACGGTCAAAGAAAAATTCTCACTGCTGGCAGAAGGGAAAAGTGCTCAGGTGCAGCTGCAAGTTGATGTTTATGATGAGTATCAGCAGTGTGGTGTATTTAAGGGCGAATACTGGATAGTGCCAGAGTAAACACTTAAAGGAAAAGGACGTCAGATGAAACTCGCTATGTTGTTAATTGCAGCCATGTTGCTCACAGGCTGTGGCAGTACCATTTCTTCAGTAAATAGCCCGGCCGATATAAACACCGAACGCAACGCCGTTTATGTGTTTAATCTTAAAATTAATGGCAACCCCTTTACTGAGGCTAAATTGCGTGAAATGTCAGAGGCAGAACAAGGTGTTTATACTGATGCCTTTAATTCCCGTCTTAAGGGGGTAAGTGCCCACAAAGATGGCTATTTTGTGGTGACCTTCCCGGTACCGGCCGCAAACCGGGCGATGGGGTTTGAAGCTTTTTATCAGACTCTGGGAGATACCACCGAATTTACCCCCGGTTACAGCTGCCAGACGACCGAGTCGTTCGTGATGAAACCGCTGGCGCCGGGTATTTATTATGGTGGTGATTTGTCCTTGTTCAGTGACGGTGACACCCTGACCTATCGCATAGAAGATAACCGTGAAGCCGCTCAGCGCTATTTCCAGCAACGCTTTGCCGGACTAGCAGAGAAAGCGTTAAAACCTTCACTGATTTTTACTGTCGACCACAAAGTCACCTGTGGCGGTCCGCAATTTATCTATATTCAGGTTTAACGTTTTTCGACGGCGGTTTTACGCGACCCACTGACTGCATCATGTAATTGCTTGAGTTCAGCTTCACTGAGGTCACGCCATTGACCAGGTTTAAGGTTACCCAATTGCAAATGCATGATACGGGTCCGTTTGAGCTTGGTCACTTCATAACCTAAAAACTCACACATACGGCGGATTTGTCGGTTAAGGCCCTGGGTTAAAATAATGGTGAAACTGAATTTGCCACGGGGTTTAACCGTGCAGGGCTTAGTCACAGTGCCCAAAATCGGTACGCCGCGGGCCATCTTTTGTAAAAAGCGCGGGCTAACCGGCTGGTTAACGCTGACCTGATATTCCTTATCGTGAGCGTTCTCGGCTCGCAGGATTTTATTTACAATATCACCATCGCTGGTGAGTATGATTAAACCTTCTGATGGCTTATCTAATCGACCCACCGGAAAAATGCGCTGCTTGTGCCCAATCGTGTCGATGATGTTTCCTTTTACATGACGCTCAGTGGTACAGGTGATCCCAATGGGTTTATTATAGATAATGTAGCTGCGATCTGACTTGTCTTTGGCAACGGCGCCTATGGTCTTGCCATCCACACTGACTGTGTCCTGAGGCCCTATTTTGGTGCCTAGCTCTGGCGCTCGTCCATTGACCTTAACCCGCCCTTGCTCAATGAGTTTGTCCGCTTCACGTCGCGAGCATAACCCGGTATCACTGATGTATTTATTCAGGCGTTTGCCTTCATTTTGGTTGGTCATGGTTGGTGGCGTTAATTTGAAGGTGGTTAATGATAACGTGTGACTCTCATTGGAGCGAATAAAAAAAAGCGCCCTGAGGCGCTTTCCAATAAGTTGTTTAGCGTGAATTAAATCATCGCAGCCTGAAGCTTCTTGATCGCATTCTTTTCGATTTGACGAACGCGCTCAGCAGATACTTCATACTTGTCGGCTAAGTCTTGTAAGGTGAGCTTGTCATCTGCTAACCAACGAGTTTGAATAATATGTTGGCTACGCTCATCCAAGGTTTTGATTGCTGAATACAACCGCGAAGTAGCTGCGCTTTCCCAATCCGCGTTAATCACTGATGACTCTACGTCTTCGGACTTGTCTTCGAGGTATTGAGCAGGGGCAAAATTACCGGACTCATCGTCATCGGCAGACAAATCAAAGGCCTGATCCTGGCTGCTCATGCGAGCTTCCATTTGCAGTACTTCTTTTTCGCTGACACCCAATTCCTGTGCAACTTTCTGCACTTCTTCATGAGTGAACCAGCCCAAACGTTTCTTGGCTTTGCGCAGATTGAAGAACAGTTTGCGCTGCGCTTTGGTGGTAGCGACCTTCACGATCCGCCAGTTCTTCAATACAAATTCGTGGATTTCTGCTTTAATCCAATGTACGGCAAATGACACCAGACGCACACCAACCGTGGGATCGAAGCGCTTGACCGCCTTCATCAGACCAATGTTGCCTTCCTGAATAAGATCAGCCTGTGGCAAACCGTAACCAGAATAAGATTTAGCGATATGGACCACAAAACGCAAATGTGACATGACCAGCTTACGCGCTGACTCAAGGTCACCTTCGTCTTGTAAGCGATGGGCCAATTCGCGCTCTTCTTCTGCACTTAACATATCGATGCTGTTAACTGCAGAGATATAAGTTTCAATACTGCCACTGGGGACAGCAAGTGCCATTGATTGTAGGTTTGTACTCATTACTTACCTCGTCCACATTCTGGTTGGCTATTTTATCATTCGCCAGACCAGTACGCCAATTACGCAAATGCAGTTCATCGAATTCCAACGACAAGTTAGAGCGTATGCTCTGTAAAAAGTTCAGATGGTGACGTTTTCACTTATTTTCAAGCGATGACGTTCAAAAAAACAACAGTGCTGGAAAAAGCAACAACCGCGCGTTACTTCGTGCATCAAGTTATAGCAGATTCGTCGCCAGAGAAAAGCCCGAAAGTGTAAGTTTTCATGCTTATTTGCTCATATGCATAATAAATCAGCATAAACAGCTTGAAGTTGCAGCGGGGCGGCGCAAGACACCGCCCCTTTGGTGGTCATAATAGAGGGGCAATGACCAGTGAAACAATGGCCATGACGTTAATCAGAATATTCATTGCCGGGCCGGATGTGTCCTTAAACGGGTCACCAACCGTATCGCCAACCACAGCGGCGGCGTGAACGGCTGAGCCTTTGCCACCAAAGTGGCCTTTTTCGACATATTTTTTGGCGTTATCCCAGGCGCCACCGGCATTTGCCATCATAAGTGCCATTAACACGCATCCTAACAAGGCACCGCCTAGCATGCCTCCTAACGCATGGGCGCCAAGTCCGAAGCCTACAATGGGGGGGACGCTAACCGCGATTACCCCGGGCAGAATCATTTTTTTCAACGCGGCCCGGGTGGCGATATCAACGCAGCGACCAGTGTCAGGTTCAGCCGTGCCTTCCATCAAACCTTTGATTTCGCGAAACTGCCGCCGGATCTCCTGAATCATTTCAAATGCAGCGTCACCCACCGCAGTCATGGTTATAGAGGAAATCAGGAATGGCAGGATACCGCCGATGAAAAGTCCAATCAGCACCATAGGGTTGCCAAGGTGGAGGCTGAACCCGGGGTTAGCCAGCGACAGAGTTTCAACGAATGCCGCGATGATTGCCAGTGCCGCTAAAGCAGCCGCACCGATCGCAAATCCTTTACCGATTGCGGCCGTAGTATTGCCTAACTCATCCAGAGAGTCGGTTATGTGCCGGGTTTCCTCACCCAAGCCGCCCATTTCGGCAATTCCACCCGCATTGTCAGCAACCGGGCCATAGGCATCAATTGCCATCGTAATACCCACGGTGGCCAGCATGCCGACAGCCGCGATACCGACACCGTATAAACCGGATAAGCTGGTTGACACGTAAATAATTGCGCAAATAGTGAGTAGCGGGATAGCTACCGATTGCATGCCCACGGACAGACCCGTGATCATCACAGTTGCAGGGCCAGTTTCTCCCGCTTTGGCAATCTTTTTGACCGGTGATGACGCAGTATAATATTCGGTCACCAAGCCAATGATGATGCCCCCGATTGCACCGGTGATAACGGACCACCAGACTGCGCTACTGACGCCCAGCGCCTGAATCACAAACCAGGCCACCAGGATAAACAACACCGCCGAACCTATGGTGCCTGTACGCAGCGCGACTTCTGGTTTTGCATTAGACAGGGTCTTGACCATCACGATTCCGACTACCGAACACAGCAGCCCGGCTGAGGCAAGGGCGAGTGGGGTGAACATTAAAGCTTCGCGGCTGCCTAGTGAGCCTAATACCATGGTTGAGGCAATCGCAATACTGGCAATCATAGCACCACAGTAAGACTCGAAAATATCTGATCCCATACCGGCAACGTCACCAACATTGTCACCAACATTATCGGCAATCACACCGGGATTTCGCGGATCATCTTCAGGGATACCGGCTTCAACTTTACCCACTAAATCTGCGCCTACGTCAGCCGATTTAGTGAAAATGCCGCCCCCGACACGGCTGAATAAAGCCACTGATGACGCGCCCATGCCAAAACCATGAATGGCGTGTGCACTGGCCGGATCCGCCCCAAAATACCAGTACAGAAATCCCAGTCCGAGCAAACCCATGGATGCCACGCACAAGCCCATCACCGAGCCGCCCATAAATGCAATCGAAAGTGCGCTGGCGGCGCCATTGTCATGAGCGGCCTGAGTGGTTCGCACATTCGCTTTGGTGGCGGTAAACATACCGATATAGCCGGCAAGACCCGAGCACAGTGCGCCGACGGTAAAGGCTAAAGCCGTCTGCCAACCAAGGGAAAAATACAGCGCGCCCAGCAAAACGATGGCGAACATCGCCAGCATTTTATATTCGCGATGCATAAAAACCATTGCACCCAAGTGTATCGCATCGGCAATTTTACTGATGGTAGGGTTAGTTACGGGTTGTTTGCGGATAATTGCGTAAAGGATAAATGCGACCAACAGGCCGCCCACGCCAAGCAGCGGTGGAAGTGTAAGCATAGTGTCCATAATGTTCCCAACGAGTTAAGTGCTACACAGGTGTGACCACTTTTTGTACTGCAGAACCAAAAACACACTAATCGGGCATGACTAATGGAACCTCACTAGCTTCGCCCTTGTTTTTGTTAGAATTTTCCCTAACTACCTGACTATATGCTCACTCTGCCGGAGTAGCAAATTTATCGATTAAACTTGGTTTTTTAAGCATAGACAGCAGAAATTGTCGTGATTAGGGGAAGTTGTTTTGAATCATACTCAGTGTGACTATATAATCCGCTACCAATTTGATTCGTTTTAATTTTATTAAACAGGTAGCTAACGAAATGAGCTTAAACGCTGTGCCAGCAGGCAAAAACCTGCCAGAAGAAGTTAACGTCATCATCGAGATCCCTGCTCACGCTGATCCGGTTAAATATGAAGTCGATAAAGACTCTGGTGCCATGTTTGTTGACCGTTTTATGGCGACATGCATGCACTATCCAACGAACTACGGTTATGTTCCTCATACGCTCTCGGAAGACGGCGACCCGGTTGATGTGTTGGTGATTACACCATTTCCTCTGCTTGCAGGCAGCGTAATTCGTTGTCGTCCGGTAGGCGTTCTGCAAATGACAGATGAATCCGGTAAAGACGCAAAAGTGCTGGCCGTACCTGCAGACAAGCTTTCAACCATTTATCGTGGCATTACCGAAATCGACCAGGTTCCTGAATTACTGCGTAAGCAGATTGAACATTTCTTCGAGCACTACAAAGATTTAGAGCCTAACAAGTGGGTTAAAATCGATGGTTGGGCTAATGCACAAGCCGCCAAAGACGAAATTACCAGTAGTGTAAAACGGTACGAAGAAGCCGAAGAAAAGCCGGCATTTTAATCGTCATGCCTCACCTAAGGGTGGGGCTTTTTACCTGGAGTAGCGAACTTGTTGAGATTTTTACTGTTGCTAAGCGTTTGGTTGTCAGCGACTGTCAGTGCAGACCCAGTTGAAGTTTACTGGGAAGATTTAAAGCCTGCTGATTTTATTGTTGAAGAAAATGTAGACCATTCAGGCGCGGCCAATGTCCAACAGAATCTCGCGGCACCAGTGATTACCCGCTTTAATGGTAAAGAAGTCAAAGTCCCCGGCTTTGTGGTGCCATTGGAAGGTAATGAAACGCATTTTACAGAAATTTTGCTGGTGCCTTATTTCGGTGCCTGTATTCATGTTCCTCCTCCTCCCGCCAACCAGATAATCTATGTTAAGTTTGACCAACCGGTCGAAATCAGCAGTTTGTATGATCCCGTCTGGGTAGTTGGTATTCTGTCGACTGAGCAATGGCAAGGTGAGTTGGCAACCACCGGTTATACACTGCAAGGTAGTGCCGTAGAGTTGTACCAGTAAGCCTTTGTAAATCAGCAAAATTTCCTTGTTTTTTCTGAGTGTGAGCTATACTCAGCCATACCTTTAGACAAAATTCACTTTAGGCTCGCCAAGCACGGGTCGATATAACCAATATTGCCTATATAGATGTGAGAACTGTTCAGCTATGAATTTATTACTGAGACTATCCATTGCACAAAAGATCTTTTTGATCCCCAT